>DAOUUM010000218.1 GCA_030668165.1 Candidatus Heimdallarchaeota archaeon | reverse complement strand
TGGAAGAGCTTGGCAAGGAATTGAAAACTATGGATGGATACAAGACATTCGTTGTCAAATCCACTGTAATTCCCGGGACTACCCAAAATGTGGTGCTACCACTACTTGAAGAGTTCAGTGGTAAAAAAGCAGGACTTGACTTTGGTTTGGCAATGAATCCTGAATTTTTAATGGAGGGCTTGGCTATTTCTAATTTCCAGAATCCAGATCGAGTGGTAATAGGTGCCATGGATGATAGATCTTTTGATGAGGTTAGGAAACTGTATACGAGTTTCGATTGTGAGATCCAGCAGACAACAACTTCTGGTGCTGAGATGATAAAATATGCTGCCAACTCATTTCTTGCCACAAAAATCTCATATATCAATGAGATTGCAAACATCTGTGAGAAACTGGATATTGATGTTTCTGAGGTGGCATATGGATTGGGTCTTGATGAGAGAATTAGTCCCAAGTTCCTGAGAGCAGGTCTTGGATTTGGTGGTTCATGTTTTCCCAAGGATGTCAAGGCGCTCTACGCACTGAGTAAGGATCTGGACCGTACCAGCAGGATATTATCTGCAGTACTGGGGATAAATGAATTACAACCAATGAGAGCAATAGATTTACTTGAGGAATTGATTGATGTCAAGGATAAAAAGATTGCATTGTTGGGTCTTGCATTCAAACCGGAAACTGATGATATGAGAGAGGCCCCATCAATTGTCATAGCCAAGGAATTAATATCCAAAGGTGCAATTGTTGTCGGTTATGATCCCATTGCCAAGGATACAGCAAGAGCGGTATTACCCAATATTACCCATTCAAAATCAGTCGATGAGGCACTCAAAGATGCTGATGCGGTTATTGTTGTAACAGAATGGGAGGAGTTTCATAAACTAGATAGCAAGGATTTCTCTGTAATGAGAGGTAAAAATATAGTGGATGGGAGACGAGTGCTTGACTGGAAGGAACTTATTGAAAATTCATTTAATATCAGGGTTATTGGTCAGTCTCCACCCTAGGAATTAGTAATCTTGCTAATTATTGCACTACCGACATCAGAACACCGTGCACTACCACCTAAATCGTAGGTGAGAGTCTTACCCTCCAAAATGGTTTCTTGTACTGCTTGTTCAATCTCGATACCTGCTTTTACTAATTTAGGATTATTGAATTTTCGGGATAGAAAATCCAGCATCATTGAGGTTGATAGTATTGCAGCCATGGGATTTGCCTTGTCTTTTCCTGCATGTTTGGGAGCAGATCCGTGAATTGGTTCAAATAATGCATGATTATCACCGATATTTGCACTTGGTGCCATACCAAGACTCCCACCCAGAACCGCGGCCATGTCGGAGGATATGTCACCAAACATATTATCAGTCACTATAACATCAAAATAATCAGGATCACGTATCAGCCACTGCAGGTAGGCATCAATGAATGCATAATCCTTCTCAATGCCTGAATATCGCATTGCCACACTGTTGTACACTGATCTGAACAGTCTGGATCCCTGGAGTACATTTGCCTTGTCCACACAGGTGACCCGTTTTTTGCCATCTTTCAGTGCACCATTTCTACGACCTGCCAGCTCAAAACCAAACTCAATCACTCTTTGAGCACCCTTGTATGTGGTCACACTGGTATCTATGGCCAATTCCTCGGATCCACCCCGGGTTAGACTACCCCGTATAGGTGTGTAAAGTCCCTCTGTATTCTCCCTGACTGTAACCAGATCAACCTGATCCCATACCCGTTTTGATTTGCCTTGAATCTTGTGAGTGATGCCCTTGTATAGTTTTGTTGGTCTCACATTGGCATATAGATCCAGTCCAAAACGTAATCCAAAAACAATGCCTGCACCAGCTATATTTCCATCTGGTAGATTTGCTTCTGGCCATCCGACAGCCCCTAGTAATATTGCATCTGCCTCATCTCTGCAGATCTCAAAACTACCATCCTCCCATTCTTTACCGCTGGTCAGGAAGTATTCCCCTCCTCCCTGAATATCTATCAGCTCAAAATCAAGTGAGTAGACCTCCTCGATTTTTTTGATAACTTTAATGCTCTCTCGTATCACTTCTATCCCGATACCGTCCCCTCCAATAACAGCGATTTTATATTTGTCCACGTGACATGCTTGGTGAATTAGTAAATAAATTGTTCGTCCAACAAATTCAATTTTTATTAGTTATTGGAATTTCTGAAAATTCATTATTGTAATAATATAAAGGGAGATGAATAATTAATCTAATTTTAAACTAGTTTTATCTATTAAATGGATTTTATTTGTACCATTTTCTCCCATATCGCAAATATATTTAATAATTAGACGCCCATCCATAGAATAATTTGATATGTGGTTGGTTGGAGTTTTCTTTACCTCCACACATAATTAGTAGGAATTACTATGTTATCTCTAGCAATACACTCAAATAAGGGCGGAGTGGGTAAAACCACAATTGGTGTCAACATGGCCATGTTACTGGCACAGGAGGGAAAGAATGTATGTTTAGTTGATTTTGATTTTGCAGGTCCAAATCTTTTTACTTTTTTCAACAAAATCAATGTTACATACCTTAATGAGTATTTCTGGAATGAGAAAGCTGTTGATGAGTGTGTATACAATCTAAAGGATGATTACAATCTTAAGGGAAATTTATTCATATGTTTGGCTGATCCCTCTTCTGAGAGCGTCACTGCAACTCTAGAGCTGGATACTGTTGCTGGAATGAAAATGCTTCAAGATGCAATGAAATTAAAAAATATACTCAGGAAAAAACCCTATGAGGTGGATTTTCTTATATTTGATAATACTCCCGGGTTGGGAGTGATCAATGTTAATTCTTTCCTTGTCACAGATACAATTCTATTCCTCATTAAATTCTCCAACTCAGATATCAATGGAACGGTTAATCTTATTTCTGGATTGATTGATGTCTTGAATAATGAGACAGCGATAATTGCCAACAATATTCCTCCAGAACACCTGGTTAATGAGAGCGAGGTAAGAAATCTCGAAAAACTTGTGGTGGGCAAGATAAAGGAACAAACCGGTGTAGATATCTCATTTTTGGGATGGTTGCCAACAGACAAGGAATTACAATCTATTGAATACATGAATGCAGTAAAGAATCTGAATGGCGAGGAAACAGAACGTGTTATCCATGCTGTGACTTTGCCTGATCATCCTATGATGATGGCCTTGAGAAAGGTAATAAAGAAACTTCCCTGAGGAGATTATCAAAATGAAGGTATATGCTGTATATATTATAACAAATGACGGGAGACCCATGATCAGCAAAATCTATCAATCACCAGATGGTATTCCGGATAATATACTATTGAGTGGCTTATTGACCTCAATTCAGATGGTATCCTCGGAATTGTCAAATCAGACACATGCCGCTGAGAAATTCAAAATGAAAGGGGTGACCTATCATATGAAAAATTTTGGTCTGTTTCATATTGCTCTTGTTACTGCTGATGAAAATGTACCGGGTAGAATAATGAATAAAATCGGATGGCAATTCATCCAAGAATTTGGAGAGAATATTCCTAAGTGGGATGGAAGAGTGAGTGATTTTATGGGATTTAGTGATAACATAGATGGAATTATATCTACATCAGGAAATAAAATTATAATCGATCAATCAAATTCAATTGAACCCTCCAATAAACTGGATCCAGTTAATCTTTTGAAATTGGCAAAAGAATTGAAAGGAACAGCAAAGAGTTTGGTCTTCCTTCAACGGGCACCTGTGATTGATATTGCCAATCATTCCGGAGTAGGGGAGAAATTAACTCAGGAAAATCTTGATGCGATGTTAAAAATGGGATATATTGGTTACTTCACAGAAGATGAAGAAAAAATATATTTCTGTTAATTAATTTAGCCCAGTATTATTGAATATTACCGTGATTTTACAAGATCTCTTGCAATAATTATTCTTCGTATCTCATTGGTGCCTGCACCAATCTCCAGTAATTTTGCATCTCTGGCAAATCTCTCTATTTTGTACTCCTTGGTATATCCATATCCACCAAGTATCTGTAGTGAGGACAGAGCATGTTTGGTTGATAGTTCAGATGCATACATTATAGATGCAGCTGCCTCTTTATTGCTTCGATGGTTGTTCTGAACCTCATTGATAGCCCAGTAAACCAGTAATTCCGAGGCCTTGGTTTCGGTGTAAATATTGGCAATTTTTTCTTGTATCATCTGGAAGCTAGATATGGGTTTACCGAACTGTTCTCTTTCAATTGAGTATTTTAGAGCAATATCAAGAGCAGTTTTGGAAATGGCCAGACTGATTGCTGCCAGTGTTGCCCTCTCGATTGATAATCCAGACATCACAATCTTGTGACCTTGATCTACACTTCCCATTATATTCTCCTTGGGAACAGCAACATCATCCATGAATATCTCGGAGGTCAATGATCCCCTCATACCCATCTTATCAAAGGGTTTGCCTGTGGATACACCCTTGAGGTCCATTGGCATTATGAAAGCAGTGATGCCTTTTGCACCGAGGTCAGGTCTGGTCTTGGCATATATTATTGAGACATCGGCAATAGATGCATTGGTGATAAATGTTTTAGAACCGGAAAGTAGATAGTAATCACCCTCTTCCTTGGCAACAGTTTTCATACTAAGGGCATCAGAACCCGCGCCAGGTTCAGTTATTCCGAGTGCACCCATCCACTCACCACTAGCAAGTTTGGGTAAAAATCGCGATCGCTGTTCATCATTTCCATTACGATATATATTATCCACAGTAAGATTGGAATGAGCCCCGACAGATAATGCGAAAGCAGGGGATACCCTAGCCAACTCCTCCAGGATTATACCTTGGGTGATATAATCAGATTCAGCTCCCTCGTATTCCATGGGGATGGTTGGTCCCAGTAGACCCAGTTCACCCAGCTCTTTGAACAGGTCCATTGGAAAGTAATCCTCAGAATCCATTTTCTCGGTCACTGGTTCTAATCTTTCATTGGCAAACTGCCTAACTGTTTCCTGGACTAATTGTTGTTCATCATTAAATTTATAATCCATTTTACTCTAATTTAGATAGATTTGTTCTGTATTTAAGAGCTGACTCATTATGATATTTAAATTCTATATAATCTCAATATTACTTTCCCGAATTATATTAATCATCGGAATTATATTAATCATCGTTAAGGGATGGAGCCAATCCCAAGGATATCAAATTACCACTGTTTGAGGCGGATAAATCTGATTTTCCGGGAGTGATCAGTGGGGTGTTTCTCACCAAATCATTATCCTCCTGATTTCTTGCCTCTCTGGATTCCTGAACCATCTCATCATAATTTGTCTTCCAAATCATGTAGATCTGCACCAGTAGAAAACTACCCACGACTGGTATTGACCAGGTAACAGCACCATCAGCAGAATAATCCATGGCAACGATTATAATCTGAAGTATCCATACAAGGATCAGTAGGGGATTAAAATACTTAACCTGTTCGGTTTCTGACATATCCATATTAATTCGGGATCAAGAATACTTAAAGAATTTGATGAGTGGGATTGTAAGGGGGTGAACGCGACCATAACGATGATCATCGATGATATCGCTAATTTATCGCGATTGTTGTAGTTGTATCAGATCACTTAAT
>DAOUUM010000130.1 GCA_030668165.1 Candidatus Heimdallarchaeota archaeon | reverse complement strand
CTATCTCTACAGCAACTTTTAAGGTTTTCTTGCCTGTTCCTCCCACCCAGATTGGAAAGGGATCCTGAACAGGTTTTGGTAGATTTCTACATCCCTCAAGTTTCCAGTAAGAACCTGAGTAATCAAATATCTCCTCAGTGAACATCTTTTTCATTATTATCAGACCCTCTCTCATCTGCTCTATTCTCTGTGATGCCTTGGGAAAATCATAACCATATGCCTTGTATTCTGATTCATACCATCCAGCACCTATTCCAAGTTCTATCCTACCATTCGAGATCTGATCCAATGAGGATACCATTTTTCCAAGAAGTGCTGGATTTCGAAATGAATTGTTGAGTACCAGATTTCCTAGTCTTATCTTACGGGTTTTAGCTGCAAGAGCAGTGAGTGCAGTCCATGCCTCTAATCTATTTTCAGGATTTTCTTGATCAAAATTAAGTAAATGATCATCTAACCAGATTGAATCAAATCCAATTTTTTCAGCTTCTATAGTATCTGATAACAAACTATCCCACTCTTCAGGATTTATAAAAATACCATATCTGGTCATCTATTTATCATTTTCAAGCAGTCACAGTTTATAATTAAATCTTATTGTCTCGGTCATTATTTATTTTATACATTAGTTATAATATGGCTTATATCACTCAAATAGTCGATTATTCGGGATGAGATTACTCTTTTACGAAGGGATATTCCTGAAGTCATAACTTTCATCCTCTTGTCAATCTGATTTTCTACCTCTGAAACATAATTATTAATTTTTTCCAAATAGTGCTGCATATCGTTTTTGGTTGCAATATTTCTTGCCATCTCTGTATAAATATTGAAAGAATCAAGATCTCCATTAATCAGGGCAAATTCTGATCTGAATAATAGGGTATCAATAAGTAATGATCTGTTATTCTCCTTCTCTGCAGTGGATAGCAGATAGCTGATGATCTTTAACAGCTCCTCATATGCCTCCTGGCTATTCAGGGCCCTGACCTCATCCAAAAGAAGATCTGCAAGATTGATAGTTGCAATAACTGTGATATTAAAATCAATAACCTCAGTCTGTACCACCTCTCGTAGCATCTCTTGGGCCTTTGCCTTGTAAATTATCCTCTTGTGCTTTTTGAAATAAAGAGCCTTTGCAACATTATAAATCAACTCAACCCTTCTGAAACTATGGGCAAATTTTATCTCTTCCAATTTTTTCAATGAATCGTTTGCCAGCTGTAGATTATCCAGTTGTAGATAGGTTAGAACCAGGTAAAAATAAATGGTTGACAAATAATCCATATTCTCAGTATTCATGATCCATTTTAGATTGGCATTCATCAAATCAATCGTCTTATTGTATTCTCCCAATTGATAATGGATCACTCCCCGATGAAAATTAGTTTTTGAGATCCCTTTGAAGTTATTAGTTTCGAGATAAAATTGGTTGGCCAGTAAATAATTACTTAGGGATTTTATCAGATCTCCACGGTAAAAGAGTACAACACCAATATTGGTGTAGATATCACCGATAAGTGTTTTATTTTCAATTTCTTGCGAATATCTTATGCCTTCCTCAAACCTGTTGAGTGCCTCCTGTAAGTTTCCCTTTTTTAAGTAGATTTTACCCAGATAATTGTAGTAATTTCATCTCCATAAATTGGATTGATCATCATCCGTAAGAAATTCAATCGTGTTTTGAATCTCTTCTATTACTAGTTTGGTCTCTTTGAACAGACGCAATCTGTACAATACGGATAATTTACTTATCAGACTTACGAATAATAAATTGGTATCTTCATCCTGTCTACATATTAGAATTACCTGATCTATCAAATTTGCAGATTTCATATATTCTCCATTTTGTTCGAAATAGATGGATTTGAGTAGTTTGTATTCTAAGGATTCCGAGTTTAACAAATCAATTTTTGACAATGCAAGCTGGTATTCCCCATGAACAAGCAGGTCATAAACCTCTTTGATACGTCTCACTATAACATTAATTCAATTCTGATATAAAATATTTATTCCGAGGATTGAGCTAAAACCTATAATTATTGCAAAATTCTATGTTATTTTGTAGCTGATCGGGTTATTTCTCAAATGTGGTATCCACCCAGTTAAAAAGTGGATCAAAACTGTTATCCTCAAAATATGCGTGTTTAGCCCCTGGCAAAACTGCAAATTCCTTGTTCTTGGCAGGTACCTCATCAAATAATTTTCTAGAACCCTCCTCAGAGAATAATTCATCAATTTCTCCAACCCCTACAAATACAGGATAGGGCATTATCTCTGGAAACATGAAATTTTTAAGGCTCAATACTTTTAAGAATCTTAAAGTGTAGTAAAAGTTAAAATGCGGATCACCAATTCCCAGGATCCCCTCTCTGTGATAGTGGATCACAGGCTTGCTTGGTTTAATAATTGACCAGATCAGTATTTTAAGAGTGGTTGTCAGTGCTCTCTTGGCATAAGCTCCCTCTCTCACCTCTCTGGCTGCACTTAGTAGAATTAATCCACTAATATGTTCAGCAAATTCATTTGCAGCGATAACTGATGTAATTACACCCAAGCTATGTCCAATCAATACTATATTCTCATGTTTTGATTTGATGAAATCAAGAGTGGATCTGAGATCGTCAATCAATAATTCCTTGCCGGCGTAGTCACCACGAGGACCCTTGGATAGACCATGACCCCTCAGATCAAGCCCATAGGTTGAATATCCCATCTTGGCCAAAGGTTTACCAATCATACCATAGGGGCCACTATGGGCCGTGATTCCGTGGAGGATGACAAATGCAGTTTTTGATAATTTTGTTGCCTTCCATTCGCGAAGAAAGAGTTCCGTACCATCATTGGAATTGAGAAGATGGTAGGGATCCTCACATTCACCCCTCAATTTCATAATATCTATCATATAGTTGAGATGATGAATCAGAATTTAAATCTGTCCTGTGATGTACTTTCAAAATGGATAATCGAGAATATCAAATATAAATGACTTAATTTTCTCAATTCTTCAATTATTGTGAACAATTTATGGAGATGAATTTTAATATTAACCCTAATTCTATTAATTATGCCTAGTTTGGATGAGTTATACGCTCAGTTATTGAACAAAGCACTTGAGGATAATATAATATCCACTGAAGAAAAAAAGATGCTTGATACTTTGCAGATTGAGGGAGAAACATATGATGATTTTCTCAAAACTGTCAGTAAACATGGAATTAGCCAGGATGAAATAAATATTCTGTCAGAGTTAAAATTCAATTTGCTCAAGAAAGCCTATGCCTCGGCTGAAGAAGGAGATTCCATATCTGAAGATGGAGAAAAATTATTATATATTCTTGTCAAATTGCTTAACGAATCTATCTGATCTTTTTCTTTGCATTTACAAGTAATTTCGTTCCCAGCATGGTAAAAGATTCATCGACAAAGTCACCAGTTAATGCTGAGGTCTCGATATATTTCACACATTTTAGTTTCTTAGCCATTTTCATACCCTCTTCCTTGCTTACCATGCGGTTTTTCAAATCATTTTTATTCCCAACGAGAATGAATAACTGATCTTTCACCTTGTTTTTTGCCTCTGTTAACCAAGTTTCCGCTTCATAAAATGAATCCTTATTCGTCAAGTCAAAAGTAACCAAAGCCCCCTTTGATCCTCTATAAAACATCTCCCTGAGCTTTTGAAAGGACTTATCACCTGCAATATCAAAAATTGAAAGGCAGATATTTGTGTTCTGGATTTTCATATACTTCTGACTAGGTTGCATCCCTATAGTATGTAGATAGGATTTCGTGAAGGTTGAATGCACAAATTGATTTACAAGTGATGTTTTGCCGACCCCTCCACTACCAATTAGGAGTATCTTGAAGGTAAATTGTGGAGAGCTCATCAAAAGATTTGGGGTACAGAATGAATATATAGTTTTATGTGATTAGATGTGAGTATGATCTTAATTTTGATAAATTTTTGCTTGGAGATGAATGTAGGGTTTGAAGATAGAAAGTTGGATTTCAATAATAGTTATTAACTTATTATCCAATCAACTAATGCAAATTTATTGCTGAATTATTTGATTTTATCAAGTAACTAATAATCAAATGTAATAAGTCAAAATTGATTTTCAAGTATTGTGTTCAAGGAATTTTTGGAGGCTCATTCCAATGATGAGCCCGAATTACTGCAATATTTCAAAGATTTGAGTGTTCATATTGAGAAAGCAATTTCAGATGGGCGTCCCTTATATGCAGTACATGGTTTTTGTACAGATGGTGGTGTTTCTGGAGCTATGATTCATTTTGCAGATCCAGAAGGAGTTATTGTTCCACTTAACTACGCTATCCTCAATGATGAGTTGGCTGCGGATATACTGGCGGATATCGAGTGGAGGGGTATTGTCGATCTCAAGCCATTTAACAGAAAAACTGTCAATTTCTGGGTGGATCATCACTTATCCTCACTCGATCAGAGTGTGAACGCAAGGAAGATTAGATTTGATATGGATGGTGATTCTGGTGCCTATCAATTGTTATTATCCTCATTTCTGGGTGAGTTTCCCCTGCACCTGGTTGAGCTTGCAACAATGACAAGAACTACTGATACTGCCGGCTATATCATTCAACCTCCTGTGGGCCAGTACTCAAAACTAGATGAGTTGATCATTACAGAGACTGAGGGAATCGAGGGTAGAAAACAGGAAGAGGAGAGGATCTGGCTGCTAGATGATGTGTGGGGAACCGTAATCTCTGTTAAGGATCATCTAGTACTGATTGATCTACTGGCCAAGCTTGGTTTCATGGGCATTGAGAAATTTCTACCAAGAATTAATCAGTTAAGAGAGAGGAGGAAAAATGCATACGATATTGCAGATTCTATAGAAGTAAATAGTGATGTGATTGTTTACTCATATATCGATCAGGATAAACTGACAATACCAGAAGATTACAGTTTAATGGAGCAAAAGTGGTAATATCACTGGGAATTATTCCTAATGGGGTTAAAATATCACTACGCAGGAATAGGGAACTCAGTGAGGATCTGAACCAACTTATCCAATTAAATGAGCTGGCCAAATTGATGAATGGTGGAGGTCATGCAGGAGCATCCGGAGGATTCCTTGCAACCATTGATGAAGCTCTTGCTGTTATTAAAAAATGGACAGTGGATAAAAAACTAAGCTGGAAACTTTTTGAATTAAATTAGGAGTTTATTGCATCATCAAAGACAGCTATATCTAGTCCATCTGATTCCAAACTGGGTAGCATGACCTCAAGTCGATCTTTTACAAGTTTATCCAGTACTTCAATTGCAGAATTCAGATCAGTTGCCTCTATGACTGTGTATTCCCTATTTCTTGCCTCTTCCACAAGGTAATCATGTATTTTTCTAATTGATCCAAAATAGATATTTCTCTTCTCATGCCTACTCTCATCATATCTACTTAGATACCTCTTGCGATGAACTTCCTCATCAGTAATTTTGAGAGTGACATATATTATTGAGGGATGAGATATAAGTGGCTCTGATAAAAATCTGGGTACCAAATGCTCGCCACGTATAATCATATTCTGACCCTCATTTATAGCTCTCTTGACCAGAGCCTCCACGCCCTCTGCGGGGAACCTTGCATGTTCCTCAAATCCTATTAGCACCTTATCATAAAGAACACTGTACATCGGTCTTAGTGTCTTGTAGGCACGATAACTTTTGTTGTGCAGTTCTGGGGATAAGGTGGGATTGATCATACGTTTGAGAACATGGGTCACTAGATCTGTACTGACAATATTTTGTATATTCAACTTCTTTGAGATCTGTTCACCAACAATTGCGGTGCCCACTCCAATAGCAGCAGAAATAAGAATTACAAGTGGTATATGGCTCTCATGCCATCTCTCCACAATCTCATAATGATTTGCCAGATCCTCACCTGATCTTTCCAGTACAGCCTGCTTAACAATTAATCTCAGTTCATTCTCATGAATTTCAGTGTATTCCTCTTTTTTCAAAATCCGGTATACCCTTTTTGCAATCTTGTAAGCTAAATCGAGAGGAATTCCATGATCTTCAAGATCATGAGCAAGCAAACCACGTGAAAATTGGAATTTATAGCCAATTCCAAGAACTGTCACCTGATAATCTTCTGACAATTCCGTATTTTCACCAGTACTCATTTGTCTCTAATCATTTGTCTCTATTCAATTCAATAATTTATTAATTGTTATGTATATTATTATAACAATGGAAAAAAAACCGGAAAAGGAAGCGAAAAACCCCAGTCCCAAAATGGTGGAAACTGGACATGGCTTGATTCCTTTCTCGGTTGGTTATCTGAGCACTACATTACAAGGGATCGGGATTGCAGCTGAGAGGGCATACCAAGATGCGTGGAAAATTTTTAGGAAAATTAGACGTGATCCCAAGATAAATTTTTCATCAGAAGATGTAATGAGTCTAGCTACAGACTGGTACGAGACTAAGGAACCAAATCTGGCAAGAAGAGTTGAGATTATAGCTAAGGACCTTTTACCACTGCGACCTATGGTAATTCTGCTGGGGGGAGTAACTGGAATAGGGAAATCAACCCTTGCCCAGACTGTGGCCAATAGAATGGGAATACACTCCCTCATAGGTACAGATCTTATCAGAGAGATACTCAGAGTGACTCTATCTCATGATCTCATGCCAACACTGCATACCTCTAGCTATGTGGCATATGAAAAATTAAATACCTCATTCCTGCCATCTTTATCCCAGTCATTGGTTGGGTTTGAGGAACAGGTGAGAACGGTCTTGGTTGGTGTGGAGGCTGCAATACAACAGGCAATACTGGATGATGAGATCATCTTGATCGAGGGTGTGCACTTGGTACCTGGTTTACTGAGAAAAGAGGTAATTGATGATCCCAGAGTTGTATTTTTACAATTATTTTTGGAGAACGAGGAAAAACACCATTCGAGATTATCCAGACGTGAAAAGAAAGCAGAGGGCAGGGGTATTAAGTATTTAGAACATTTTGACGATATTAGATTGATCCAGGAATATCTTGTTCAGCATGCTGAGGAGGAAAATGTTCCAATTATTGATATTGCCAATAATGAAAAAGCATCTACTAAAATTATCAATCTTATCTGGGAGATAGTACTGAGCAAGAAATTTCCTATAATAGAAGAAGAGGATGAAATCACAGAAATTGAAAATGAAAATTGAATCAAATAACATTAATAATTGTAAAATTTTACTATTAATGGACAATAAGAGTTTTTACTTATTTTTTGAGTGAAATACATTCCTCTGATAAACCATTATGAATAGTCCAACAAATGAACATATTATTAATGATGGAGTAGATAATGGTAATGAACCGGAATTCGAACTAATTAGGGTATAGATAATCTGGTATTCTACTTTACCACCGGAATCAGTTATCCAACTGCCAATAATTTCACCCTCCTCTGTAAGACCAGTGGATAGATTGATCAAAACTCTTAATTTGTGATTACCTTCAAATGCTGGATCTATAGAGTCTTCTTCATAATTTAATTCAACTTGATCAGTTGTATTTATTGT
>DAOUUM010000005.1 GCA_030668165.1 Candidatus Heimdallarchaeota archaeon | reverse complement strand
GGTTCGGTGGTTCCGGTAATGATCAATCAAGATTATGTCAGTCTTGTCAAAATGATTGCCATTGCCAGAGCCAAATTACCTGTTACCTATCCCCTGCATCTATTTGGTGCTGGACATCCTGCAATGTTTGCATTGGCAGTATTCTTGGGTATTGATACATTTGATTCCGCTGCATATATTCTGATGGCAAAGGATAACAGGTACATGACTGTTGAGGGTACATATCAACTGGAAAATCTGCGAGAATTTCCATGTAATTGTCCGATTTGTGTTACCCACACTCCTGATGAACTCCTAAAACTAGATAAGCATGAGAGAAGAACCAAACTAGCAGAACACAATCTGTACGTATCAGCAGGTGAGATAAGGAATATCCATAATGCAATTCGTACCGGACGATTATGGGATCTGGTACAACAAAGATCCAACAGTGTGCCCAAACTTGCAAGAGCTACCAGGTTGGCTGTGGAATATATCACCACAGGTTTACTTGCAGATAAGTATCAAGCAGGGATTCCGGTATCTAAAAGAAAGGCAATCAGGATTTCTTTACCAGTCGATATAATCAAACCGGAAATTACTCGGACAAAGCAAGCAGCAAGAAGAACTTTGCTGGAACTACAGCCCAAGGAACTGGTACTGATCACATTCAATATGGAAGCATCAATATACAACAGAATTCCACCCCAGATTACTGATGGACTCAATATACCAGCAGGAGTAGAACTTGCTCTGATGACACCATTATTTGGTATCATCCCCTATGGGATTTATGATATCTATCCCATGGGCCAGGTTACTCATGATCTGGATATTGATCATTTCAATCTCAATGAGGTTGTTGAGCAAATAGAAGAACTGAAGAGCAGTGGATTGAATAAGATCACAATCATTCATTATGAAAAGTGGCCCGAGCAAATACTAGATAATATGTTACAATTAGTTAGTGGGACAATTATCGAAACTGAAAAACCAAATAGGGTTCTAGTTGAATTATTTTAAATTTTTCATAGCATAGTCTACTTTAAGGAGTGTAACTGGTTTTAGAATATAGGCAGCCACTATCAGATCAATTTTAATCTCTTCAGGAAGATCATCTGATGTAATCATCATTAGATGAGTGGATTTTCCCTCCTCTGCATCATTCTTGTTAATATATTTCACGAGATCAGTTCCCGAGATATTTCCAGGCATAATTTGATCTATCGTCATTACATCTGGATTAAGAGAGTGGTACAATTCCTTAGCTATGTCCCCATTTTTTGCCATTCCGACAATCTCATGCCCTAGCTTCATAAAATAACTCTTTAACGCGTGTTCAGCTAGGAGACTGTCATCAACGATCACAATTCTCATTCAATTGGTTGTAAATTTAAGATATTTTAAAAATTTACATTCAATATGGATTTAAAATATCATTTAGAATTATTACGACAGTTATTACAAGTTAAATTTACCGTAATCGCCTTTATTCTTCTCACCAATAGGATCTGATACCTTTTTAACATAATCCGCATGAATACGAATGGGTAATGTCATAGAAGATTCCAATACCTCAACGGTAATATCCTGGCTAGAATCCTCAACTCGGGTTAATTTAGCTTTTAATCCCTTGAACGGACCATCAACTATTTCTACAATCGCACCGATTTCAAGACCTTCTATCGCGGGCCTTGGATTGAGTAAACCCGATAATTCATCAATTGGAACCGCATCAGTACCTACCGCCCTTGCAGATAATGGTTTCACTCCAGCAAGAGAAGTTTCTACTTTCATTTGACTATCACCTTCGACAAAAGCATAACCTTTGTGAGCCTCACTTAAGAGTACTGCATAAACACCACTGTCTTGTTTGGAGCCTTTCAAATCTGCTAACTTAGCTAGACTTTTCTCCTGACCTTTTTTTGCACGGAATAAGTATATTGGCATAATAGTACCTCAAATTAGGTGGAGGGAATGAAAACGTTGATAATTAAATCAACAATGAATCCAACAGCTCCAATCAAAAGAATTCCAAGTGCAACTATTCTGCTTGTTATCGAAAGTTCCTTACGTGAAGGTCGACGAGTTTGTTTCAATAGTAATCTTTTACTTTTGATGTAATATCTGCTGATGACTTGCATGGCACCCATGAACCATGTTCTGAGTTCAATTTAAAAAAAGATGTGATATGTTTGGAATATAATATTTCATTTTTGTGTTAATGTTGATATAATTCATTGTGTTAAGACCATTTATCCAGTGTATCGGATTACACGTATCTATACCTGGGAGTTTTATTCTCTGTTCTAATATGGAAATTCGCATTTATGGATGATTAAATTTAAATATTTGTGTATACACATATATACACATGGCAAGCAAAACTATCAACATCGATGCTGAGTTGTACGGCGAGCTGAAGGAATTGAAGAAAAATCGCAGTTTTACAGAGTATATCCGTTTTTTACTCGAGAATTTTCGACCATCACCCAAGGAATTCTTTGGAATACTAAAAGAAGACGAGCTATCATATGATGAAATAAAGAAGGAGCGAAAGACCAGAAATGTTACTCTTTGATACCTCTGCAGCCATTGAATGGCTAAGGGGTAATGAAAAACTCAAAGATAAGGAATCCAGTATCGCAGTCTCAGTGGTTACAGTGTATGAGTTGATGTGGGCTGCTGAACGAAAAAGCCAGTCCACATTCAAGAAAACAAAGGAATTCCTGGATAATATACTGGTGATTGATATGTCACGAGATATAGCCTATGAGACTGCACATGGCAAGGCACAGCTTATGAATTTAGGTCTGGAAAAGCATATTGAGGATCTAACAATTGCAGCAACGGCCAATTTGCACAGATTAGAACTAATTACTTTTGATACTGATTTCAAGGATATTGCACGAGTTATTCCAATTAATTATACCTATTATGAATTCTAAAGGGATGTTCTAATTAACCGTTTAAATTCTTCAATTTTCCATTTCATATACATTAAAACCATTTATCAAGTGTATGAGATTTAACGTATCTCGATTTGAGGTATTGCAAATCTATTGTTTCTATTTCTTTGATTGATTTTGCATAACCAAAATCCCGGAACTTTCTGTTCAAATTATCAGCCATTTCCTTGTGATAACCGAAGGTGGTTATGACCATGGATGGATTTATTTTGCTGATAAATTCTACAATCTCATTGTAGGATGCGTGGGTGGATAATGGTACTGCATAGTCCCATTTGGAGAAAGCAAATTTTGCAGATTGTCCAGTAACTATTGAGCGTTGAATTCCTGTGGGATCTAATTCGGCTAGTTTGCCATCTAATTCTTTTTTGGATCTTGGAATTAGCACCACTGATTTTGTATTTTCTATCACATCATTATCTGTATCTGATAATTTAGTAAATTTGAGATCAGCTTTGTGTTTATTGTATACTTCATTAACAAGGGCTAATTCATCAGATACTATAACATTCAGATTACCTAGATTATTGAATAATGCAGTGATTTCCTGGGCTCCGCCTAATTTTGCGACGTTTATAATGGGTATTTTGTTTTCTGAAAGTTGTTTTACAGTCCATAGAAATAGATTACGCCTTGAATTGACACGTGGATCAAAATTAATTTTATCATCACCATATGTGGTATCAATAATAGAAAGATCAATTTCACGAGGAATTGTGGCTCTGGATATGGTCAACAATGATTCTGGACAAAAATCACCAGTGTAGTGAATTGCCTTGTTACCAGCACGAACCACTACCTGAACCGCACCAAGTAAGTGACCAGCAGGTATGAACTCGATCTCAAATCCATTCAGTTCAAATGTCTGATTGACATTTTTTATGAAGATACTTTTTGCAACCCTCCCGTTGGTAGCATTATGAAGATCAAGTGTTATCTGGGTAAGATAACTGTCATTCCTACCCATTAGTGATTGTGTATGGTCACCGTGGGCATGTGTTACAATTGACGGAATGCCGATGGGAGTTTTTGTAGTCTCAGGATCAAGAATTATTTTCTTACCTTCATGTTCAATCACAAAACCCCTTTCATAACCAAGCTTCAAAATATGGTACCCATATTTGTTTCTCGAGGTCATTTTAATCTCTTATCATCGGTTAATATTAAATTACCATTTGAATCGAATTCGAGTTAAAAACTCGAATACCGGATGGTAAAACTGAAAATGAAAATTAATTGTTTTATTTTGTTTATCCGGCTCCAAATATATTATAATAACTACCCCTCAACAGGTAATATGGAAGAAAAGAAGAAGGAATTCAGATTCACTAAAGAAGAAATTATTGAATTTGAGAAATTGATTAATCTCAGTTTCAGTGATGAGAAACGGGAACTATTGCAGGAGAGTCTCACTGAGTTGGATAATAATATACAAACACTAAGAAAAGTGGAATTGGACAATGCAGTATTACCATCAATCCAATTCAATCCTTATATCCACACCAACATCAAAAAAGATACCGAGATATTTAACCCCACAGAGAGAAGTGATCTGAAGAGACCTGAAAATCTAGAGAACCTGGCCTACGCTAGTATACCAGAACTCGCCTATTATATTAAATTTCAAATCATTAGTTCTTATGAATTGACTGAAATGTATATCAAGCGTTTAAAAAGATATGACAAGGTATTGGAATGTGTAATCACACTCATTGAGGAGGAAGCATTACAAAAGGCAAAAATTGCAGATGAAGAGATCTTAAGTGGGAATTACAAGGGCATACTACATGGTATCCCTTATGGTGTCAAGGATCTACTCGCATATCCCAATTATAAAACAACTTGGGGGGCAGTTCCATATCAGGATCAAGAACTTGATGTGAAGGCGGCTGTAATTGAGAAGTTTGAGAATGCTGGTGCCATCTTAGTGGCCAAATTAAGTCTAGGAGCATTGGCATGGGGAGATGTCTGGTTTGATGGTGTTACAAAAACTCCGTGGAATTTGGAAGAGGGCTCGAGTGGATCCTCTGCGGGTTCCTCCTCGGCCACCGCTGCAGGTTTGCTGGCATTTGCAATCGGATCAGAGACATATGGATCAATTGTAAGTCCCTCCACCAAATGTGGAACTACTGGACTTCGGCCCAGTTATGGTCGAATTAGTAGATATGGAGCAATGGCCCTATCCTGGTCAATGGATAAACTAGGACCGATTTGTAGATCTGTTGAGGACTGTGCAATCGTGTTTAATACAATACATGGCATAGATAAAAGAGATCCCTCAACCATTGAATCAAGTTTTTCTTGGGATGTATCAAAAGATCCCTCTAATTTGAGAGTTGGTTATCTTAAAACTGTAATGGATAAGGAATATGATTTCAAATCTTTTGATGATGCAGTTCTTGACAAATTCAAGGAGCTCAATGTTGAATTGATACCAGTAGAATTACCTGATTATCCAGTTAATGAGATGTCATTTATCCTCTGGGCAGAGGCTGCTACCGCCTTTGAACACTTGACAAATTCTGGCGATGATGATTTGCTCGTTCGTCAAGAATTACATGCTTGGCCCAATTTCTTCAGAGTTGCTAGATTTATTCCGGCAGTGGAATATATCAAGGCCAATAGGTTGAGAACCTCATTAATAACGGCAATGAACGACCTTTTCAACGAGATTGATGTGTTGATTTCTCCTAGTTTCAGCGATGCTTTGATTATGACAAATCTTTCAGGACACCCGAGTGTGGTTCTACCTACTGGAATACGCGAGAACAATGTTCCAGCATCTATTACCTTCATAAGTAATTTACTAAATGAGGAAGAGTTGATGTATGTGGCCAAACTATATCAGGATAACACCAAGCATCATATTATTACTCCTCAAGATATCCTTGATAAGGCAATAAATCAATAATTAACATTTAACATGGCAATATTGGATAGTAATAAATAGTAATTGGATTATAATCCCTCATGGGATTCTTTGGTAAAGGACAAGAATGCTGGGTTTGTGGTCGAAAAACCACACCCGAAGGACAGTTCTTAACACCTGACGATTTAAAAATGGTCTTCGATGAGGTATTCGAAGATTTCAAAGCAAACGATGAATTACAAGACCACTGCCTCTGCCAGGTATGTGCTGGGATATTGAAATATGCTACCCAGGATTCTGTCAAGGCAAGAATTATGGTGAACGAAGCCAGTGATAAAATTAGAGATAAGCTGGGATCAGCTAAATCAATGTTCAGATCAAAATTCAATAAAGAAAGTGAAGAGTAGAATTAATAGGCTCCCACTCGTCAGTATTTTAGTTATCAAATATTAAATCACAATTTTTTATATAATTAAACGAATTGAAACTGTTTTACAAATTGTTACATATTTGTTTTTGCTTTTCTTTATTTCCTATACATTTGTGTCAAATTATTAAATTTATATAATTATTATAGTATTACCGTACACCGCTCTAAGTTGAAGTTTCATAGATAATTGGCCACTTATTCGTAAGCACGAATTGTGGTTTTGTCTAATAAGACTTTTAACAAGGGTCTAGAATATTAAACAAAGTGATTTTATGATAGATCCGTTTAGTCAATTTTTAGACGTACCTGAGCTAAGTCTTCGTGCCCTGTCTATCTGGGGTATAACTGTTCATTGGATAATTTTACAATATTCAATCGGAGTTTGGTTCATCGCCATCACATTAGAGATAATCAGTAGATGGAAAAAGAATGAGCAATATCTTAATATGGCAAAAGTCCTATCTAAAGTAGGAATTGTGATATTTGCAGTCGGTGCAGCAACTGGCACCATGAGTGAATTTGGTCTTCTGCTATTGTGGCCAGAATTCCTTGAGTTAGTTGGAAAATACTTTTTCGCACCATTTTACATTGAGTTGTTTGCATTCTTTGCGGAAGTCGTCTTTGTGTACCTGTATTACTATACATGGAAAAAGGTGGGTCCAAGATTCCATATCTTTCTCGGAATTATGGCTTTGATAGGTCTGATAGGATCAGGTTTATTCATTATTAGTGCCAACTCAATGATGAGTTATCCTCCTGGAATAAATGAGGAGTACGACCCATCCACCGGTCAATGGGTAGAACCGACATTTACATATATTCTACCAGATGGCTCAGAGGAAACTTACAGATCTTCAGAACTTAGAGATATGATTGATAACAATCCGGAACAGTATGATGCGATGATACGGTCAACACTGGAAGCGAGGGGAGTGTTGTGGATAGGATTTAAAGCGCCGGGGGCCTTGAATTCCTTCTTTCATGCGATTATATCAGCAATATTGACATCAATTATGACACTTATGGGAGTGTTTGCCTATCGCTACCAAAAAGTCAAGGAAGAGCGAAAATTGTACTATTCTGAGGGGCTTAAAGTATTCACCATCATGGGAGTTATTTTCTTCTCACTGCAGGGTCTTGTAGGGCATGGTATGGGTGCGAACCTTGGAAGATTCAATCCAGAGAAGCTTGCAGCAATGGAAGGAACGTCAAGTGGTATTTTTGCGATTGGTGATATACCCATAATTGGACCTATAATCATTGATGTGACAACTTTTCTTGCATATGGCAGTATAAAAGATACCCAAATTCTGAGCTATGATGCCATTGGTGAGGGTTTTGTCCCACCAATTATCATCCATTATATGTACTATCTAAAGATGGGCTTAATATCTGGATTATTCCTACTCTTGCTCCTGTATGGTTTCTATTATTTCAGAAAGAAGGAGACCCCACCCAGATGGTTGTTACTGGCAACATATGGCTCCCCCATATTCATCCAATCCATATCGGTATTGGGCTGGATGGTTCGTGAGATAGGTAGGAAACCTTTCACCGTATATGGTCTAATGACTGTTGATGAGGCAGCAAGAGAATCTGCATTACCTAATTCGGTAATAATTGGTTTCTCAATCTATCTATTATTTATCAGTGTAGGATTGTTGGCCTTTGTCATGTACTTTTTCAGATTGAAGGAGGAAGATTTAATGCCTAAAACTGATAAGAAAAAGGAGATTGAAGCATAATGGCAGCTGGAGCTGGCGTAATTGCCCTAATTCTTTCCACTTTTAGTTTCCATGTTGTTATGCTTGGAATCGAGGTTGTACTATCTCTTGTCATTATGGGACTACTAATTTGGTATAAAAAAACTGGAAATGAATTCTTGAAGAAAGAAGCAAGACAGTATATGTTTTACATATCAATGACTTATGCTTCTGCTCATTTCTTCTTAACTGCGACAACAATTTTTACCCTGAGTTTCTATCCTGAATTCCTTATTCTCACTGGACAAGCACTCACCTATCCATTACTGTGGATACTCAATATGGTACTCCTCAGGTTGGGGATGCTTGCTATCTTCTGGTATGGATGGGATAAATTCTTTGGAAAGCCAATTCATTACATTTCAGGAGTTGTATATGTTGTGGCAGGACTTGCTTGGATTTATTTTTACATGGTCCTCCTTGGTTTCATGAATTACCCTTATGGTATGGAATCAGTTGCTCCATTAGTTATGGATAATGCCAAACTGTATGCCAACCCAACCATCTGGAGTTTACTATTTACTATAGTATTTGGTGCAATTGCGGTCACCTTATTCCTGCTAACCTTCATTTATTCTGTTAGACTTAAAAGAGGCGAGGGCGATAAGGAAACCTATGAAACATTATTCACAATCGGTCTCAAAGGAGGTCTAATTTCTTTTGCGTTGTTTGTGCCATCATTACTATGGTACCTGTTAACACTGAAAGAGTACTCCAATCATAAATATACTAATATTGTAGGATTTGTGTTTGGGGAGACAGTAGCCTCCAAAGACCTATCTTGGTTGTTCATAATAACCTTGGTACTGGTCCTGGTTATCCTAGGTGTGGGTATCAAATTGATATTGATCGATTTCAAGGAAGGAATAAGCTTTGAAAACAAAATTACCTATTATCTCACTCTGGCTTTAGCACCAATAGCAGGACTGATTTTTGAGTTTGTATTCTTATTGAATATACTTAGCCAAAATCCTTACTTCATAGTTGCTCCTGATCAGGTTGCAGACCTACCCATGATTGTTGTACCTGACTCCTTAAATGGGGCAGCAGCAATCCTTGACGTATATGCATTGACTATTTTTGCTGGAATTCCCCTATTCCTTGCATTCCTATCATTGTTATATTTCATCTTCTCTGGTAGAGCAACTTCTGATAAGCACACACCAGGTAAAACTGCATGGGAACTCTAGTTTAGTAAAATATTAATTTAATAATTTTCAAGGTTTATAATAAAATTTATTGGGTCTACCATTAATTATCACTATAGTTGGATCATCTACTGCGAGTTCACGTGATGATTGTCTACAGGTTGCTGCCGGAAGTTTGAGTTGTTCCTCCAATTGTTTATTATTCCACTCTTGTCCGGGATTCTGTTTAAGCAAATTCTTAATCAATTCTTTTGAGGTTAATCCCGAAGTACTCGGTGGTGAAATTTTGCCTGTTGCAGATGAAGCACCATAAGGTTGACCCTTTCGTTGGTCGCTCATTCCCTGTAATTCTTCTCGGATAATATTTCTTATTTGATTATCATCTAATGATGAACTCATCGATGGAACATATCCCTCAGTATCCTGGAAATATTCGTTTTTACGTTGATTAAGATATTTTTTTACATCTTCAAATAGTTCAATTGGAACTCGAAGATTTCTATAACCAGACCATACTTTTTGTGGCCCTCTCCTTGCTGGATTACTCATTTTTTCACTCCTATCTTGTGATGATTAACGATCCAGTATGCGCACAAAGTATCATAAATATATTGGTTTGTCAATGATTTATTACCACAGCCGAAGATGAAAGATGATAATAAATTATAAATTTATCCAATTAATGATATCAATCTTAAAATTCATTATATCTGACTGAAATTAGTGACTGATAAAATCCCCCAATCTGAAATAGGCAATCGATGGAAAGGAGTTAAAGCTGAGTTAGATCTAAAGCAGTTAGACGCTCTTATTGTGCCCCTTGGAGTTCACTTCTATTATTTATTTGGTAAACAAGGACAACCAAGTGAGAGATTAATGGCTGGAATTATACCTCGAGATGATGATCCCTTCATCATTTCACCTTCTTTTGAGAAATCAAATGTTGAGAGGGCTACAGGTCTAGATGATATTCTTACATGGGAAGAGACTGAATCTCCCTACGATAAATTAGCTAAGGATCTAGTAAACAGAGGAATAGGCAATAATATTAGTGTTGATCCAAAATTATGGTTGGTGGAAGTTGAGAAGTTGGAGAAATCTATGGGAACTTCAAACAGAACTATTGTATCTGCTGGTTCAATATTAAATAAAATGAGATCCTCAAAATCGGAATGGGAATTACGTCAGATGTGCAAGGCAGCGGAATGCTCTGCTGAGGGAATATTGACAGCCATACCCCAATTAGTGGAGGGTACCACAGAAATTGATTTTGTTAAGGTTGTTAATAATGAGATGTCCAAACAATCCAATAATCCTGCTTCATTTGGATTGGTCCAATTTGGGGAGAATTCCGCGTTTCCCCATGGGATGCCTTCCAACAAGAAATTATCACCAGATAGTTCTGTTTTGATAGATGCAGGAACCTCTATAAATGGATATCATGGAGATATCACAATAACAGTACCTTTTGGCAAACCAAAGGATTTTGTTGAAATCTATGAAATAGTATTGGAAGCAAATCGCAATGCACTGGATGCAGATAGGGAAGGTATGTTACCCTCCAAACTTGATGCAATCGCAAGAGACCATATAGATTCTAAAGGTTATGGTAAGTACTTTCCCCATCGTTTAGGTCATGGACTAGGACTTGAGGTCCACGAAACGCCCTACATTGTTGCGACGAATCAGGTACCACTAATTGAAGGCAATACACATACCATAGAACCAGGGATCTACATACCTGGAAAATATGGAATACGCATTGAGGATGATGTGGTTGTTGGAAAGGAAAAAACTAGTCTTCTGTATGAAACTCCCAGACATAATTTTTAATCAAATGATGTTAATTCGGGTGCATTATTGGTTGCTAACTTAATGAGAAACTCTCCGTATGCACCTGAATGAACCTCCCTGTTGTTATAAAATTCATAGTACTTGGCATTGGGAATTTTCCTGCCTATTTCAGCAACTACCTCAGCACCATGCAATTTATCCATTTTAGCACCCACCAAGACGACGTCTGAATTTATTTTGGGTAACTCTTCCCAGAGATTAAATTTCATCACTGCTTTTGAACTAGCTTTTACCTTCCACGGTACTGCATTGGCTAATGAATTATTGTACTTGGCAGCCTGATCAGGATCAGCTTTTTCATCAATCCTAAATTTGAGGATATGCCAGGATGCATATTTCAATACTAATCCAAACATAAATACCGGTAATCGCAGAAATATGGGTGTAATCAATCTTGGTGCATCAATCTTAGGATTTGGTCCCACTAAAACAGACATAAATGGATTTTCTTCAATTCTCTCTTTTCCATTTGAGATAAGATATTGTAGAATTATGGAGGCCCCCATGGAGCTTCCTGTCAGTATCGCATCTTTAATATTAAATCCTAAATATTGCTCAATCTCCCTGAGATCAGTAGCCATCCTTTCTAGCCCAAAATCAACTTTTTTTGAGGATGGAAAACTCGATTTTTTCTCTCTAGACTCAATGTAAACAAGATTACAGTATTTGGAGACTAATCTGAGTGTTCCAATCCAGCTAATTGGCTGTGAAAACCAACCGGATATCAGTACAATATTTTTTGCGCCTTCAATAGGTTCAGGGGGTTTAGAATTGACTATTATCAATTTTGTTCCATCACTTGTTTCTACATAATTTGTTGTTATGATACAATTATCCGCAAAATATTCTTTCCACAATTCCGTATCTGATAAATCCGCACCTAGCTGGCTCATGTTCCAATTACAAATTGAAAAAATATATCTATTACTCAGGAGGATGTAAAAATTGGATTATTTTACAATAATTAATAGAATTAATTCCTAGTACTCATCTTCCGCTATATATTATTTACTTAGTCATCTACCTTAACGTTTAATACATTCCGAAGTAGAAATACAATTGTAGTTAATTATGAGCGATGCAAGAACCATCAAGGCAAAGAAAATACTGAGAACAATTTTTTCTGAGGATGTAAAAACTATCGTAATTTTTCTAGTCTTTATCATGACAATATTTAGTGTATATGGTATGATCATCGGTTGGACAGGTGGAGATGTTCTTACCCCCTCAATCAGCATAGCAGAGAGAGCCTTCTTAGAAGATTCTGATGGCGATCTATTACCTGATGTGGTGGAGATGACAGATAAAGGCCAGCAGGTTATAGTTGATGGTCAACCCATCAGATCGGCATTTGGAACAGGAACTGATCCAAATGATTCAGATACTGATGGTGATGGTTTCACGGATGGATTGGAAGATAACTGGGGCACAAGTCCAACTTCGTGGATTAGTCCTGGGTTTATCTGGATAGTATGGGCATTATCAATTGCGGCGGTCATATATTTCAAATATAAAGAACCCGATATGCTCCGTGAATATCGAGAATTTGAACAACTCGAATCTGGTGGTGTTGCAGGTAAAAAGAGTGGTAAGTTCGCCTATGGATCTGGCTCAATATTTGATAAGCGAACCTCAGATATGACAGAAGATGAGAAGAGAAAATCAATAGAGGGTGATACTCGTTTCCATAAAATGACTGGAGATTACGTCCCAGAGAAAAGGGAGTATAAGCGTAATTGGACCAAGATAGGTATTCAAATATTTGTTGCAGTCGCAGCAACCACATTCATTATCTTCATACTAAGATTATCTTAATTTCACTTGTCAACTAACTTAGAAATAATATTAAACAGAAAATTAACCATTATCCTATCAATTACAAATAGAAAATTATTTGAGCAAATAAAGATATAAAAGTGGCTAGAGGAATATATTATTGATGGGTTATAAATTCCTGTTTGGAGCACTAATTTTCATAATTATGGCCTCTTCAATCGGATCATTGGCAAATATACCACATGGTATTAGTAATTTTGAATCTAATGATATGGTTGCATCAGAAACAGGGATTGATATCTTTAAATTATCAAATGTCAATGATATCACCATAGATATCATTCTGGAAAAGGTAATAACAAATTTTGATATAGCAATTGTCGATACAGATTATATTTATGCGGATTTGTATGCTATATCCAACGAATATTTAATAGATCCCATCCAAAATCCACATTTACTGTCAATCTCATCAACAGTATCACAATTTGATACCATATCATACGATTCAAAATTAGAGACTGTATATCTTCTAGTTTATTCTATCGATGTATTGAATGGTGAACTTTCAGATCTCAACTATATTCTTTCAACTAATATTGACTGGGAGATAATAGATCCAAGTATGGAACTTGAGAATCAAGTAACTGATACAATTTATGAGAATGGTAATGAATACTTGGATGCAAATGAATACAAAATGTATGAATTGGATATTCCAGCAAATCAGATTGTGGATATCTATGTCGAAATAACTGATGAGACACAAATTGGATCCACACTGATAGTTATTTTGTTTGATGGTAACAGTGGACAGGATCTGATAGATGCATTTATGGAACTAGATGAAGCCTTGGTAAGTGGTGATGAGATACCAGAGTCAATTTACAGATATGGGATCGTCTTTAGCGAGGGTAGCAGTGATATTTTTTCATATTTTCCTTTTGTTTCAGATGAGGCAATCAGCCTGAGATTAGGTATTATGTCTGTAAATACTAACAATCCCAATAGTATGAATATAATTATTGAATCATCTATCGTTACTCTTGATTTTGAGGAGGGTATAGTTCCGGATTATACCAGTTTTGATATAGTAGGCATTGTGGGGGCCATAATCGTTGTTATTGTGGGATTCTTTCTAATACGAGCATCGAAGAAAAGACGAGATGATATGATTACCAAGGCCGATAATGGGGAAATATACAGCCCAGCACTGATACCAGCATCAGCTTCAACTCAACATCAATCACCAAGAGCCTACCCACTACCCTCCAACCAATATCGGGGAGCACAAACTCCACCCCCCCAAAATCAATCTTCTGATGTTCCCTCAAAGCATGAATCTGATGATGCTCACGTGAACTTTTGTCCAAACTGTGGCAGTGAACAAATCAATTTGGTAAAATTTTGTTCTAAGTGTGGGGAACAATTACGATAAGAAATAATATATTCGCTGTATAAAATTATAAATCCCTTTATCTCATATTTTAAATCCCTCAATTCGAATACGGATGTAAGATATGAATACTGAAAATCTTCTTGGTAAAGAAACCTCACCCTACCTGCAACAACATGCATCAAATCCAATGAACTGGATGCCTTACTCTGATGAAGCGTTTGAACTAGCCAAGGCGACAAATAAACCCGTGTTTATCAGTATTGGTTATTCAAGTTGCCACTGGTGTCATGTTATGGCTCGTGAGTCATTTTCAGATCCGGAAATGGCTGCGTTTATGAACGAGAATTTTATCAATGTCAAGATTGATAGAGAGGAATATCCAGGGGTGGATAGAACCTATCAAGAGATATATCAGATGTTATATCAAAGAGGAGGTGGATGGCCTCTCAGTGTATTCACCAATGCAGAAGGCACTCCTTTCTTCATGGGTACATATTTTCCCAAGGTTAAATCTTACGGGATGAATTCATTCTCTGAGATATGTAATCTGGTCATGAATGCATGGGATACAAAACAGGATGATATCGCCCAACAAGCATCACAGATCAAAGAGGGTATTGTTCGATTGAACCAGTATCTCACCGAGGTGCCTGGAGAACTTAGTGAGGAGATGTACCAGGAACAGGTAAAATTAATTCAGGGAAGATTTGACCACAAATATGGAGGGATTGGTTCTGCACCCAAGTTCCCAAGAATAGCAACCTTCAGATATTTACTTCAAGAGGGACATAATTCTAAAAATGATGCAGTGACTGATTTTGTTAAATTCACCTTTCATCGAATGTCCCAAGGAGGGATTTATGATCAGCTGGGAGGTGGTTTCGCCAGATACAGTGTTGATAAGGAATGGTTGGTTCCCCATTTTGAGAAGATGCTGTATGATAATGCGGGATTAATACAACTAGGGGCAGATTTATACACCTCATTGAAAGATAAATTTGCTCAGTGGGTAGTATTTGATACGATATCATGGTTGGCAAGGGAGATGACTTCTCCCGAAGGAGGATTCTATTCAACACTTAATGCTGATAGTGAAGGAGTGGAGGGCAAGTATTATGTCTGGACCATGGATCAGATAAAGGAAACCTTGTGTGATACCAAAACAGAAGCCGCAACTTTGAGATACGAATTAACAGAGAAAGGAAATTTCTTTGATCCCCATCACAGTGAATTGACAGGAATGAATGTATTGAGCGTCAAGAAATCAATTAGTGAAATGATGGGAATATTGGAACTAAGTGAGAATGATACTGTGGCACTTCTTAACGAGGTCAGACAAGAATTATTCAAAGAGAGAGTTTCAAGAATTGCACCCTCAAGAGATACCAAAATAATTGTGAGTTGGAATTCATTGATGATCAAGGCCCTGTTTATTGCAGCAGAATCATTGAATCTTGAAACTGCCGGACAATTGGCATTGAACGCAATTAATTTTATAATTGATAATTTAATCGAGGAAGACAGACTTCTTCATAGTTACCATAAACTAGGAGAAGATCAAGTAGATCGTAAGATTGAGGGGGTTTTGGATGATTACTCCTTTACCATAAGTGCACTAATTCATGCATTTGAGTACACTGATGACTGGAAATACATCAAGGTGGCAGATAAATTGATGGATATGGTTCACATTAAATTCTATAACTCAATCGAACATGTCTACTATGTTAATCCAATTGATCTTGATAATCAGGATTTATTTTCCAAGGTATTGCAACCAACCGATGATTCAATGGCCTCTGGTCTAGGTATGCTAGTTTCAAATCTGTTCAAATTGAGCAAATATTTGGTAAAACCTGATCTGGAGAAAAAAGCCAGACTTCTGGTTGAAAGATTTGCTGGACGGTTTAATGAATCAGTAGCATCCATGAATGAGATGATGATTTCTGCTACGGCTCTCATAAGATATCCAACTGAGATCGTCATGGTTGGTAGTGATGAAGATTTATCAAAATCATATTTTGGTAGTTACTTACCCAACAGATTGATCTACCGCTGGAATGAGAACAACAAAGATGATGGTAGACCAAGTTGGGATGTACTCGAGGGTAGAACTGAGGTTGATATACCAACAGTTTATATCTGCAAGGGACAAATGTGTTCACTACCATTGACAGATTCTGATTCGGTCTCAGAAGAATTATCTAAATAGTTATGACTTCCTAATCAAATTACTACAAACAAATACTTTAAGTCAAATTTGAATTAGACTAAAATAGTGAAGATAATCTACGCATTACCAATTATCTCTACCAGTATATGGGGAGTTGCAATAGTAGGAGGTAAAATACTTGGTGAAGCTGGATATTCAGCAATAGAGATCACTTTTGGTAGATTTGCCCTTGCCAGTTTAATTTTCATTCCCATTTTAATTTATGGTATAATAAAGAAAAATGGGTCATTCATACCTAGGACCAAAAGTACTTGGTTAAACATATTTGGTTTATCAATAACCGGAGTGGCAGTTAACAATTCTATCTTCTATTATGGCTTATCATTGACTAATGCATCAATTGCTTCTCTTCTCGTTGCATTCAATCCTCTAATGACAATGTTGTTTGGGGTATTATTGCTCAAAGAGAAGATGACCAGAAATAAATATCTTTCAGTTTTATTGGGAATAGCTGGGGTGGTACTGATCGTGGGATATTCAGGTAATAATGGATCATTAGTAGGGAATCTTATAATATTAGGTGCAGTGATGATGTGGGGAAGTTCATTTTCGTTTTCCAAGAGAGCAAGTAATGTTGGAATGTCAAGTATAGCAATAACGGCATGGTCAGAAATTCTTGGTACTATAATACTATTACCTCTTATACTGTACAACGGCTCCTTGTCCAAATATAACACTAATAACAGTCAAGTTATAATCTGGTTTCTTTTCCTCGGTGTCATATCATCTTTCATTGCCTATATACTCCATTACAAAGCCATTGAAGTTCTTGGGTCAGGAGTTGTTGCTCCAACCATAAATATCATCCCCTTTTCAGGTGCATTTGCTGCCTGGTTGTTGTTGGGAGAGGATCTCGGTGTTACTGCCTTTCTTGGACTATTTCTAATAATGACTGGTGTTATTTTAGTTACAAGAGAAGGGAAGTAGCACTCTAAGATATATCATGTTCAAATGTATCACCCAGCTATTACCGAAGATTATATGTGAAAAATACCAGTGGAGTATAATGCCTGATCATGGTGATCCTCATAGTATTGGAACATATAATGAAACCTCGATACATCGTGATCTAAAATTATACTATTCGAACGATCCACATAGCTACGAAAGACGAGTCAATGGTTACATTGTTGATGTGTTGGATAATGATTCAATAGTTGAAATACAGACTGGTAATTTTGGATCAATTAGAAAGAAGCTTGAAACCCTGTTGGGCACACACAAGGTAAGATTAGTTCATCCCATAGCAAAAACAAAACACATCATCAAAATTGCTAATAAGACAAATATTCCAGTATCAAAAAGAAGATCTCCAAAAAAAGGTTCAGTCTATAGTGTTTTTAAGGAATTACTACGTTTATCAAACCTGATTACGCATCCAAACTTCAATCTGGATGTCTTACTGACTGAAGAAGAGGAATATTGGATAGATGACAAGAAAGGAAGCTGGAGAAGAAAGGGATGGAGTAAAAAGGATCGAAAATTGATTTCAGTGAGTGAGAAAATTGTATTTGACAATGATGAAGACTATGTTTCTCTGTTGCCAAAAGATTTACCTTTAAAATTCACCACTTCAGATGTCAAGGAGAAAGCAAACATATCATTAAGAGAAGCACAGCAAATGTGTTATACATTTAGAAAGGCTGGATTAATTATACACACTGGAAAAAAATCACGATCTAAGATATATGAATTAAATGATTTCCCAATGATTTAAACTCATTACTCTGAATTATTGAACATGCTATTTTTGAATAAATGTAACATTCCAAGGTAAGTAAACTTAATAAAGATCAAACTATACTCTGTAATTGATGGTTTTACGAAATTTAATATTGCAAACACCACAGGGAATCCCTGTTTTTGGTAGAAGTTTAGCTTGTCATATAGGTACATATTGCATGGATCTATCACAAGATTCAACATTTGAGAGTGATACAATTCTCAAATCAGGCTTACTCACGGCAATGTTAACTTATAATGAAGCCAAAAGGGACTCATTTCATGAATTAGAACTCACAGATTCAAAAATAATCAGCCTTCCAACAGAAAATTTGATAGGTATTTTTGAAGTTGATCCAGAGGATAGTATCGGGGATTTGGAACAGAGACTGAAAGTCATGGTTGAATTATTTGAAACTAATTATAAAGATGAGTTAGACAACTTTCATGGAGATATAGGATTATTTGATGAATTCGAAAAAATCCTAGAAGATCATGGGATTCTTGAACAGGGTGAAAAGTTCAAGAAGAACTGCTTGGAATGCAAATATTCCAAGAAATGTACTTTCAGAGTTACTACAGGACCCTTTTACCTAACTATCCTGGAGAAATTTGATTCTATACCCGATATCAGCACTCTATACAAATTACTCCTAATGATGCTTGGAATGCCAAAACAAATGTTTAGCAGGTAAATTAATCGCATATCAGAAATAATTGCGTATAGGGCAGGCTAAACGAAAAAAAATAAAAAATAATCTCGATTTTGTGATTTTCTCTTATTCAATTGGAAATTTGCACTTTTTAAATTGGCAATAACTTGCTTTATAAGTAATGCAATTATAACCATAGAGTAGTGCCCCTCAGAAAAATCAATGATTTGATAGACAAAGGCAAATATGATCAAGCCTCGGAATTAATAGATAAAACGCTTGATAGTAGAATTGATTTGGTCGTAGATGCTAATATATTAAAAATTAAGCTGGAAATGGAGAGAGGACATGATGAGATGGCACTTGAGTTAATCAAGGAAATTTCCACATATTCGGGGATCTCGACTATTAATCTGCTGAAAATCGAACTATCACGTCTCGTTATTCTCTTCAAAAAGGAAAATTTTGCAGAGATTAATCAAAACGTAGACAAGGCTCAGGCTATTGTAACCTTATTACAAAGTGATAAGGATATTGAATCCCGACATCTATGTGTTGATTTTTACAATATGAGGGGAAGGGTAAGCAGAGCAGAGGGAAATTATGCATTAGCCCTTGAATATTATCAACAAGCATTATCATTACTTGAGGGATTTGAATACATCAGATTAGAGGCCAACATTATCAAAAATATTGCAATAATTAGACAGAGTCAAGGGGAATTCCAACTTGCAATTGAAATGTATAATAAATCCCTGGTTCTACTTACTGAATGTCAAAACTACCGAGATCAGGCACTAGTTTCTGTTGATCTAGCCATTCTATTTTATAATCAAGGTGATAATAAAAAAGCATTAGAGTATCTTGAAAATAGCGTTCATACTATTGAGGATTATTATAATCTAGGACGAATATATTTTCTTATTTATTACGTCAAATTATCATCCGGTAAAACAGATCATGAGACGCTTGATAAATTAGTTGAGATTAGTGAGAATCATCCTGAGAATCCCATTTTTATTAATAGGATAAAACTTCTAAAAGCTTTAACACATAAGAGAGGTAATAGATTACGATCCAAAGTAATTGCCATGGATGAGCTCAAAAAAATAATTGAGGGTTATATGGATCCTGAAATCATGATTATCAGCTTGAAAAACTATCTTGATTTATTAATTGATGAGTTGATGGTATATAATGAAGAAGTTGTACTTCAGGAGATAGATATCTACATCTCCAAGCTTTTCGCCATTGCTGATAAGAATAAGATGCCCCTAGTTTTGACTGAAACCTACCTATTGAGATCTAAGTTCAATCTCATACAACAAAGAGTGGTTAAGGCGTTTGAGGATCTAACCATAGCCTCAGGGCTGGCAAGAACAAAAGGCTTCAACACTCTGGCTGATGAGATAGATGAAATGCAAAAGTATTTGGAGGACAATATTTCAAAGTGGAATGCTCTTGCAGAGGCCACATCTCCATTAAGAGAGAGAATACATGAATCAAAAATCAAGGAATATTTAGAAAAGGTATCAAAATTTATCAATTTTTAATTTAGTCTGTGAAACACGGAAATCTATGTTTCATTTACTGAAACATGTTGACTAATTAACGATAATTGAATATTAACATTTATTGTGGATCAAGATGCTTATTGTATTCAATTATATCCATTACTGACTCAATTTTGTTGTAATACAAGATTGCTTAATTTTCAACGTATATAATTATTTTTTAAATTTTCTCAAAATATAGACTGTGCAAAAGCCGATTACCAATGAAACTGTGTCCATCGGAAGTAAAACTGTATCAAATTCAAAATCTGGATTTGGTTGCACGAGAATTGTCTCATTGAAATTTACAATCATTGTTGTGTTGTAGGATAGACTGATTTCGGGATGATCCAAATACACTGTGTAATTACCTGCAAGCAATTCTGTAATTTTTAAATTGTGGAAAATCAAATGTATTATTTTTGTTTCGTTTGTATAACCTTGTGGATAGGAGAAGGTAGTCATTGCAAGAAAACAAGGACCAACATAATATCCCTCAAAATCCACAGGCATTCTTACCCAAAATTGAGCCTCAACCCTGAGTTTAAATCCATAAGTGTCTGGAAAAATGATATCTATTTGATCGATACTGGGGTTAACTATTGCCATGTCTACTGTCATTGTGAATATCGTATCATTGTCACGTGATGCAAACTCAGTATCCATTACTGGATTACTCAGAACTGCATATAGATCAGTATCAGCCCCTGATGCAAATTGGGTTGTAAATAAAAATAAAATCACCACGATAGATAATCTCTTCATAATAATGGTATACTATTTATTATAATAAGATAATTTGTTTAAATTTGGCACAATGAACTGATTATCGCCATATATTATGATTATTGAAATTAGTATTTATTAAATGAAGTTACTTGATTTCTCATCAATCACTGTCATTTCTTCCTTGCTTAATTCAAAATTAAGAACACTGGCATTCGATTCTGCGTGTTTTACCTTACTAGCACCAGGAATGGCAACAACAGTGTCACCATGAAAGTTGATTAACCAATTCAGAGCCACCTGACTGGTGGTAACCTCATGATTGTCAGCTATAGATTTGAGTAAGTCAATTAGATCCCTACTTTTGTCATATTTCCCCTTTAGTACCCTCTTACGAATGAATGGTGTGCTTTTCAATAGCTCAGGATGATCATGGAATTTTCCTGTAAGCAAACCTTGCCCAAGTGGAGAATATGCAATAATTGTGGATCCCAACTCCTTTGAAGTTTCTAAAATTCCATTTCTCTCAATTTTCCTATCCAGTAAACTATATCTGACTTGATTGGAAGCCAAAGAATAACCCCTGTCCTCAAGTGCATTATTGGATCTAATCATGGCATTAGATGAAAAATTACTAACACCTACTGCTTTAATTTTTCCATCATCCATTAAATTGGCCATGGCACTCATCTCCTTTTCTGCTGACGAGAATGATGCGGGATTATGTACCTGATGAAGAGTTATGGGAAAGGGATTTAGATTTTCTACTCTCTTGTAAAATGTCTTTTCGATTGATTTTGCTGTTCGAAAAATTGGATTCCATTTTGTGGCGATAAGTATGTCTTCCTTTTTAATATTCAGTTCTCTTAGGGCTCTTGATAATCCCATTTCAGATCTACCTGATCCATAAATTTCTGCGGTGTCAAACCAGTTAACTCCACTCTTGATTGTAATATCGACAATATTATTGGTTTCTTCTCTTTCAATACCTTTCCAAAAGAACTTATGAAATCCCTTTGCCTCACTGAATTGCCAAACACCCAATCCTATTGGTGTTATCTCAATATCAGTCTTGCCCAATTTTCGTGTGATCATAGTTCAATCATGGATAATAGTATTATAGAATTATTGTTTGATGAATTATTCTAGGTTGGTTTTAATTTTATTAAAAATAATTATCCCTGCAGTTTGGTATTCCAATGGATTTAACTAAACAACCACGATAATTTCTCTACCACAGCCTCCTCTGCAAGAGCATCGGTAGCTGCTGTGAATCCAGCTGCGGTGATATTGGTTAAAATCGTGAAAAGGGACTGACCTTCATTTTTATCCATGGTGTTGATGAGTAGGTTTTTTAGCATCTGTATTGTGCCAATAACCCCAAATTGTTGCTTGTACATCATATTATGTCTTCTGATCCATCTTCCAAATGATTCAAATGTATCTTCAACATCCTTGGCTCTTTTAAACACAATATTATAATTATCAGTATCATTAAACTGGGAGAATCTAACTTCATAGTCAATATTCCAATCTTCAAGCACACCTGGTAGATTTAACTTGGATTTGAAATCATCCTCCCATGAAACATCGGGATCGGCACAAAGAAGAGTGGCAGCCCTGTATTTTTTATCCTTGTGGGGTAAAAGTACTCTAAATCCCCAAATATTAGAATCATTTGGTTTTTCCTTTAAGATAGGATCACTCAACCTAACATGATCCATCGCCCTTGTAGTCAGCATAAGCGCATCCAAGTCAGGTATGATATCCTCAAGTTCACCCACCT
>DAOUUM010000080.1 GCA_030668165.1 Candidatus Heimdallarchaeota archaeon | reverse complement strand
CCCGGGACTGTTGCAGCGGCATCAGATACCTCAGCAGAGTCAGCAGAGTCACCCTCACCATTGACTGCTTTAACAACATAATACCAGGTTTCACCATTGGTAAGACCTGTCTGGGTCCAAGAAGTAACAACACCAACGGTATTCTGAAGCACATAGCCAGAACCTGATGTGACCGATCTGTAAATCTTGTAGTTTGTGATAGCAGATCCACCATCAGAAGCTGGAGTTTCCCAGGTTACAGTGATCTCACCATCTCCATGAGAAATACCAACATTTTGGGGAACGGATGCAATCGTAGCGGGAGTGGCTGAAACCTCAGTAGATACTGCTGATTCACCCTCTGCATTAATAGCAGTGATAACATAATAATATGTTACCCCATTAACTGCAGTATCATCATCATAAGAGGTTACCACACCAAGTGTGGTAAGAGCCGCACCATAGGAACCTGAAGTTTCAGAGCGATATACATTATAGCCAGTTATGGGGGTACCTCCATCACTTGAGGGAGTTACCCAGCTGAGTGAAACAGTGCTATCTCCTTTGCCTGCAGAAGCTGATTGTGGAGCACTGGGTGTGCCTAGTGGAGTGGCATTAACCTCGGCACTATTGCTTGATTCACCCCTCGCATTGATAGCTGTGATAACATAATAGTATGTTTGACCATTTACAGCTGTGTTATCTGTGTAGGAGGTTACCACACCTAGCGTGGCAAGGGCTGCACTGTATGAACCTGAGGTTGTACTCCTATAAACCTGGTAACCTGTGATTGGAGTCCCTCCTGTACTTGTCGGGATACTCCAAGAGAGATCAACGGATCCATCACCCTTGGTGGCGGATGTTGATAATGGAACTGAGGGCACAGTTGCAGCTAAATCTGATGCCTCTGTGGATAATGCTGATTCACCCACTCCGTTAATGGCTGAAACCACATAATAATAGGTCTGACCATTCACAGCAGTGGCATCAGTATAGGTTGTTCCAGAGGGTGTAGCAATTGCTGATCCCCAAGGACCACCTGAAGTGGTAGCACGATATACATTGTATCCAGTGATAGCACTACCACCAGTACTTGATGGGGCAGTCCATGATAATGCAACCTGGTTATCTCCACCAGTTGCGGATAATGAAGTGGGTACTGTAGTTACAGTATTACCAGTAGCTTCATTGGAATTTGATCCCTCTCCTATAGAGTTGGTTGCAGTTACCACATAATAGTAAGTTGTCCCTGCCACCACTGTGGTATCAGAGTATGAAGTAGCGGATGCACTTACACTGGCAAGTGAACTGTATCCTGAACCTGAAGTGGTTGAACGATAAACAGTTTGACCGGTAAGAACCTCCCCACCATCTCCTGGAACTGTCCAGCTGAGATCAACTTGACCAGAACTGGGAGATCCAGCTAGATCACTAGCGGCATCTGGAGCGGATGTGGTGCTGGTGGATGAGAAGGTGAAAGTGGTGGTTGCTCGAACATCGTGTCTTGTTACAAAATCGTCGGCAGTAGTATCATAACCCCAGTGGAAATCTAGTTGAACCCCATCCTGAATTACCACATCATGGGTGGTATCACCAGTATCGAGTAATCTGGTGAACTCAACAAGGGTATGGGTTGCATTCTCAGCTCCTCCAAAATCTCCTGCATTCACATTACTTATAGTATCTTGTGCGATATCATTAGAAGCTGATCCATATGTGTCTGCCAGATATGCAGTACCTCCGGATACATAAGCAATAATATAATCATAGCCCTCCATTACATTGGTCGTAGAGGGAATCCACCCAACACTCACCCATCCCAGTGCCTCAGAATCCATGGCTATGTAGACTGAATCACCAACAAGAGTGTAATGCATTACGAATGCTGTATCAAATACTTGTGTATTGTCATATTCACCAGAGGTGATGGTCCCATCAAAATTGGTTACATGCCAGATAGTTGTATCCTCGCCCCGAAAATCATGTTTTGAAATAAAATCATCTGCAGCAGTATCATAACCCCATTGAATATACTGTGATTCACCAGGGAGAATAGCAACATCATGGGTGGTATCCCCAGTATTAAGTGGACGACTGAATTCCATAATAGTCTGCCCACCATCTTCATTTCCAGCATAGGAAGTAATATCTGATGAGGTGTCCACAGCAATATCAGTTGATGAACTACCATATGAATCTTGTATATAAAATGTGCCACCAGAATAATAACCGATAATATAATCATAACCCATCATTGTGCCTCCTACATTGGCCCAACCAAGGGATACCCATCCACCAGCAGTGGCTGTAACTCCAATAAATATACCTGAACTGTTAATTGAATAATAAGCTGTGAAGTCTGCATCAAGAGATAATGTATGAGCATATTCATTGGTACCTATACTCCCATCATGAAGTACTAAATTGGGTATTGATACCTCAGATGTAAATGTAAAGGGAAGAGTACCGTCAGCATCATGGTACGAGGTGAAATCATCTTTACGATCATACGCCCAGTGAAGGGTCAGTTCTGATCCATCAGTAATGGCGTAATCATGTGTGGTATCACCAGTATCAAGAGCTCTGACAAATTCAACAGTAGTAGAACCATCATCTGTTCCCGCTGCAGAACCAAGATCATCTGACGTATCTGCTGCAATATTATTGGAAGCAATTCCATATGAATCTTGAATAGCTACTGTGCTTAGATCGGTGACATATGCAATGATATAATCAAAGTCAAGCATTGTTCCAGAAGACCCCTGAGGTCCAAAACCTACTGACACCCAACCTGTGTCTTCAGCGACCATACCAATATAAATGTCGGTTCCAACAATAGAATAATACATTGTAAATGCAGGATCCAAAATATGTTTGTGGTCGTATTCACCAGCTCCAATAGTTCCATCTATTGTAACAGCATCAAGATTCATAGATGGGGGGGCTGTTGTTGTTTCAGGAGCCATATAGGTAAACTCAAACTGTGAAATTATTGTCTCGTTGTTAACACTGTCATAGGAATTATTGTTCATCAACACATTTTGTGTAATTAGAATTCCCAATAACAGTAGTGGACTGTAGATTTTCTTGCTTTTCGACTTCACGAATTATTCCTTCTTTCTAAAGTCGCACAATTGTTATACTTTATAATATGTAGCATAGTAACTTTAACATGAAAACTAATATTTAAATGATAATTTTACATTTATCCATTTCGTATATTTGTCATTCAGATTATAGATTGGTTTAAATATATTTATCATCATTCGTACATCCGAACTTAATGACAGATGGGCATTTTTTGGATTTTTGCTCATAATTACTATATTATAGTTATTTAAATATCTTAATCAATTAATTCAATAACCGTTGAGAGGGGCCATTAATAAGTAAATATTTCTAAAGTTTAATTTCCAGTTTAACATAAAAATTAGACAATATTAATAATTTAGCAATTTTAGATTTTAATGATGCATCCATTTTCTTTTCTCAAGGAGTTATTTGTACCACAAAAATTGAAGATCTCACATAAACTGGTTAACAGACTCTTAGATATTGATGAGGAAGACCTATCAAATCACGCAAAGGCAATTACAGTTAATGAAGTAGCCTTGGTCGAAGCCATTGAGTTATTTGCCGAGAGTGAAGAGAAATTTAATATTGCTCGCACCAATTATGAGAAGAAGGAGACAAGAATCATTGAGTTAACATCTTATAATGAGGATCGATTGGATTTAAAGTATGTAGAGGCAGGATTACAATTCAAAGATGTCAGATCTGCTGTTTTGGAGGAATTAATCAGTTCCCTTAACCTACCAACACTGATTCGTGAATTACTGGAAAATAAGAAAATAATCGAGGAGGATGTGGAGATCTGCTACTCAAGAATTGATTATTTACTGAAATTATGGGATGAGACTAACGAAGAACTAGGTGTTGCCTTGCAAAGATTTGAGAAATTGGGATTAAAAATCGCTTCCAACAATCTGCGTTTAAAATTATTGCCTCAAATAGCGGAATACAAAGCTCTTTTGAGTACACCGATGAATGAGGAAACAGGTTCCAGATTGGAGGTGGACCTTGCCCTAAAAGATATGATCAGCCAGGTTAGAGAAGATATCTATGGAGAATTAACTACATCACAAGAGGAGATGCTGAACGTATTGAAACATGATATGAGCACCGATGAATTGATCAGCCTTATCAAAGATGAAAATTCAAGAAATGACCTGATACATCTTCTTGGCACTGATAAAATTGAGATTAAATTAAAGAAAGTAATTGATAATCTTTTTTAATACTTTTTGAATTCTGCAATATATGTATCAAATTCCTTTCTTAGCCTTTTAACCTGAGCATCATCTTTCATATCCATATTTTCTGCAAGGGAGATCAGTGCTCTAATTACAAGGGTCATATCTTCCTCCTCTTTATTAAGGGCATTTAGATAATACATAACACTCTTTGTTCCAAAATCAGTTCGATCCCTGATATCAGGATTAAGATTTATCAGTTCATCTATTCTCTTACTCACGGAAGCTTCTATTCTAAAACTCAATCTACTTGTCTTATTCATTACAAAGCTTACTTGTCGGTATAATTTATAAATAAATCTGAGTTAGACTAAAATTATGCTTCATTAGCCCCTTCAGTTGTTAAATTAAAAAAGGATTTGCGTACATTAATACACAGCTCAGAATTGTAATTTTCTGTCTCATCAATTGAATACTCATCAGGTTGTGGATCTGCCGGTTCAATAATTGTGGTGATTAACTTATCATCCCTGAACAATAAAACCTCGATTTTTTCTCCCTTGGCGCAATTTTTCAGTGCTATTTCCAATCCCTTTCCTCCAGCCTTGAATCCATTGACAGCAATAATTTCATCCTTAAAATAGACCCCTGCTTTTATTGCTGGGGAATCTGAATGAACAAATCTAACCGTTTTAGTATCTTTTTTGAAATCCAAACCAATCCAGGGAATACTTTTCTTGTGCTCTTTTTTCAGTTCATATCCCAAGTACCCAAGATATTTATTATAATCAATCTCTGTGATTCCATTGATATAATTGTTGAAGAACCTTTCTAGGTTAGTCCCAGTTGATTGTTCCAAATATTCTTGAATTCTTGATTCCTCGTAACCCTGCTGATTTTCCTTGTACATGGCATACATGTATCTGAAGAAATCATCCAAGGATTTTGTATTATCAGTTTGCATGCGAATTTCGATATCCATACACATGCCGACTATCCCACCCTTGAGATAGTAACTGATACTTGAATTCATTGTATTCTCATCTGATTTGTAGAGTTTGATCCATGCATCGAATGAGGCCTCTGCCAAGCTGTAATGCTTGCGTCCGGGGATATTATCTATTTTCTTGATCTCATCTGCAATTTGTTTGAGATACCACTTGACATCAGATAACCCTGAGCGTGGCAATATTAGATTATCGACGAATGAGGTAAGACCCTCGGCCACCCAGAGTAGTTTGGTATATACCTCTTTGGAGTAATCAAATGGACCCAGTTGAGATGGGCGTATCCTCTTGATATTGTAAACATGGAAATGCTCATGTGCTTCGAGACCCAACAGTTTATTGTAATCCTTAGTATCTTTGAATGACCATCTTGGAATAATTGAGAAATTGCTGTACTTGTGTTCCAAACCTCCACCACCACTACCAACTATGTATAGTGCCCACAGATAACTATCATAGGGTAATTCACCAAACATACGAACAGCTTCAGTCTGTATTTTCTTCAGATCCTCGACAAATTTGAGCAGATCATGATTTCCCTTATCTCCAACAAGAACCACTAGACATGGTATGGGTTTCTCTCTATTGCCTTCAAATTCATATCGGGTCACATGTAACACCTCTTTTGTCCCCAGGGCAACGGGAGAATCTATCAGCTCATCAAAATCCGTAGCAACAAAATGACTGTCTGTAAGTCGTAAACTACAGTAAACATCCCAATCGGGTAATGTTTCAAATGATAGCAAGTATTTTTCATTTTTAGAATTGTAATCTGAATTACTATCCAAAACGTACATAAAAACACTTGCAGGACTTATTAGTCCCTTCCTATTGTCCAGATAGGAGGTTCTGACCGTTAATTCATATGCATACACCGCATAATTAACTACAACTTCATTTCCTTTTCCTACTTTTAATTCCCAGCTGTTTTTGGATATTTTCATCCATTTAACTGAACTGCCGTTTGAAGAAGCATCAAAGTTTTGTACTTGTCGGGCATAATCTCGAATAAGGTACGAACCCGGAGTCCAAGAGGGCATCTCTAGTACCGGATTGTCAAAATTAGGCCTAAACTTCATTTCTATCTCGATCAGATGGTCATTGACCTTAATGGTCTTAACATTGAGTTCTATATCCACATACTGATGCTGAGGATAATTCTTAATGAAGATGCTTAATCTGAATTGAAACTTTGTAACTATCGCCGATCAATGCAGATATATTATGTTTCAAAATAGTTATGAAAAGAATGAATCGTAGAGATTATCAGTTTATTATTGTATTGGTTTTAGTTATGAATATGTCTGGTATTAATTCAGTTGATGCCCAGGCTGTTGCACCACCAGAAGAGGACAGAGCAATATATTATGGCAGGGGATATGGTGCCGCGGGTATAGCTGAGACATTATTGAATGTATATGATCAGGACATTGTATCAGAAGAATTACAGGATGAACTATATAACTCAGCTACCAAAGCTCTGAGTGAGATATGGAACAGTAGATTGGTTATTAATGATACCCAGTACGCATTGTGGCCAAAAGTTGAGGGTGGAGAGATATATTCTTCCATCAAGTACGGTTCCATGGGAATTGCTAAATCCTTTGTCAGAGCTTCTACAGTTACGGGAGACAGTACCTATGCTGATCACACCCGAATGATAATTACCGATTTATTTGATATATCACTGAATACAAGCGAGAACCTGGCAAACTGGGGTTATGCATTTCCAAATATCGATTATGGAGCACTGGGCATTAGCATAACTGATTACAATTATGGTTCACTTGGCTTCATTGATGCAATCTTGGATCTCTATGAATATGATAAGGATAATACAACTCTTCAATTTGCATTGGATACCTTCAACTGGTTGAATCACTCATCAATCACCGTAGAATTTGATAATTATTCAGCCAAACTATTACCCTGGTATGTTGATGAGTACTCAAGCAATCGTCATATTATCACAGGACTTGGTACTGGCAATGCAGCTGCGATCCCAGTATTTAACAGATTAGCCGATCTGAGTAATAACAGCTACTTCTCCGATTGGGCTCTCAATCTTACCCGCTGGTACCAGTTTAACCAGACAGATGAGGGATTCTGGAGATATAATGCCGATATAGAGAATTCTGCCACCTATACCAGTTTCAATATCGGTGTCTCAGGTATTTTGCACACCCTTCTCCAATCAGATCTTAGTATTGAGAACCTGAACACCACCATTCAATCAGGATATGATTGGCTATCCTCCAAAATTGTTAGTAATGAGACCCATTATTTCCTCCCCGAGGAGGTAAATCATAATTATGGCAAGTACAATCTGAATCAGGGTCTGATGGGTTTTATCAGATCTCTGAGAGAATATTATCTGGTTAGACAAGAAAATACAATACTAGATCTATTTGAGACTAGTCTGATCTCACTGCTAGACAAGGGAACCATGGCATTCAATCAGAGTGGTCATCAGGTTAGAGTATTGTTTCCCAGAACGAATGTCAATTCCTTTACTGATCTATCCCTATCCGAGGGAATTGCTGGAATTATCGACGAACTGGTCCAGATATACAGCAGTGATCTCAACGATAAGATTGACCTGGGAGATTATAATATTGTCGAGATTATTAAGGAGTTGAGTTGGTTTTTGATTTTAAATCAATTAGATGACGGTTTGTGGCCAAAGCAGGTGGACATCAGTGAGTATTTAGAACAAGCAAATCTGAGTAATTATCTGATCTATATTTTTGCCATCCTATTTTTTGTATTGCTGATCGGGTATAAAGTAAAAAAATCCTAGGAGAAAATATCACGTTCAATCTTGGTACGAGATAGTGCAATATATGTCTTCGTTGACACTACACCCTGAATTCCACGCAGTTCCTCAATAGCAATTTTAAGAGTACCATCACCATGAGAGTTGAACACGACTATGAGATCAACTTCGCCTGCGGTTTCATATATTGCTTCGACACCTTTCACATGTTCTTCAATTTTTTCTGTGATTGTGGATGGGGATGAATTCCCATCTATCTCTATGTTTACAATTGCTAGAGTTCCAGTTAATTTTCTCTCGTTTAATTTTACAGTGAATTTTTCGATGAATTCTGCATCTTTGAGCTTCTTGATCCGTTTCCGTATCGCTCCTTCTGTTACATTCATTATCCGAGCGATCTCAGTGTTTTTCTTTCTCCCATCTTCGACAAGGATCTTCAGCAGTTGTTTGTCAAACTCATCAAGAGCATACTCATTGGTCATCAAAGCTATTAAAATAAAAAGCAAATATAAATCATCCGATTTTCGAAATCGGTCATTGCTGAATATTTTTAATAAACATGGATGTAGATTGCAAGTACATAAAACAATTAACAAGATTTGTAAATTAATCGTACAATTATTGAGTATTTGTTAAGTTGATCTAAAATCCTTGATTTCGTGTATATGAACAGATGGACAGGCTTTCTTTCCAATAGGGTTAGCAACAGTTAACTAAATTTTGAACAATTATAGGTAATCTTGTACATTCAGCACTTGTTCATTCAAAATATCCATTTACGATCATTTATAGCACAAGCTGGATTGTTACTGGGTGTGTAATATACTTATGTCACCCGTAAATTCAGATTGGATAATCTGCCAATAATACTTGGGCTTGCGATCATACTGGGAAAATGGGAGAGAAATTTGGAGAGGTCAATGCCGGGTTCATTGAGATCATGGCGAAGCTACAGATCAGCAAGGCTTTCAACAGGGAGGAGGAGAATCTGCACAGATGTATGAGCTCTACTGATCTACCCAATCAGCACGATATCTGCAGAAAATTAAAATATAAATGGAAAAAAATGTTTTAACGATTATTATTGAAATTATTCAAACTATTAAACAATAATTTATGTATAACTTATCTGTTATCCCTCTAATATTGTGATAATGGAAAATACATCTGACGGAGAGAATAGCAAGAGCACCCGACGAT
>DAOUUM010000434.1 GCA_030668165.1 Candidatus Heimdallarchaeota archaeon | reverse complement strand
CACACTCAGTTTGGACCGGAACAGTAACAGTATCAGTAGCAGGAACTATGGACTCTGTAGTAGCAAATGGTATAACTGGAGATATTACCACGGACCATGAGAATTTAGAAGTAAATGACAATTCAATGACCGTCACTTTCGCAGGTCTTGACCCTGGAACTTATGATGTAGTGTTTACTTTCACACCTACGGGAGAAGAAGGTGCCACAATCGAAACAATCTCAGTAACTTTCGCATAAGATACAAAAATTAAATAATTAAAATTCATTTTCTTTTAATTTTTCTCATTAAAATTCTCTATTTTAAATTTACAATTTAATCCAACTCACAATATACACATTGAACTCTCAATATACTACGATCAGTAATTTTTCAGCGATTTTTGAATTCAAAGTTGCGTACCAACTTTACATTTAAATTAACTTCAATTCTATAGAGACTTGTAGTCATATGAAAAAAGGTAGCATTTTCCTGTTCATTTTCTTATTCTTACTTATCAACAGCTCAATTCCTAGCTCTGCAGTGATTTATGGTTCCCCACCAACTGAGGATCGACCAATACTTCAGGTGAAGAAAACTATCAGTGATGATCAGATTCATCTGGGTAATAATATCACAGTTTACCTGAATATCACAAACTGGAGCAGCAAAACTGCATTTAATCTTTCTATTTCTGAACCAATATTCAATAATTGGTCTATAACAGAATTCTTGGGTTATGATAATTATATCTGGACTGAAATTCAACCTATGGCATCTATTTCATACCAATACTCGATGACACTCGTTGCAGAGGGTAATTACACTGTAAAGGGTACTTCCATCAACTATGTTGATGAGAACGGTACTTCTTATGGTGCACGATCTGCAGACAAAGATCTCTATATTTACATAGATGCACCCCTTCCAGATTATTCTGAACGTTGGAATACAATATTGCTGATGTCCGTGCTCGTAATTGCAGTCCCTGTAGTCCTTCTATTTCTAAATAGATTGCTCTTCAAAAGAAGGTAGATTATATTGGTTGACAAATCATTAATGGATAATTTTGAACGTAGATTCATTCTCCTGGGTGGTAAAGGAGGAGTGGGTAAAACTTCTATCTCTGCATCTATTGCAGTTACCTTTGCCAATGATGGCCAGAAAACTCTTATTATCTCAACCGATCCAGCCCATTCACTATCAGATTCCTTTGATCAGGATCTATCAGGTGGTGAGTTGGTGAATTTAGATGGTTTTGATAATCTATTCGCCATGGAGATCAACCCACAAGAGGCGGGAGGAGATCTTAAATCATTTGCTGGTGTTGAGACGGGCGATGAGGCGGTTGGAGATATCATGAATACTCTCAGTTCTCTTGGTTTTGATGAGATGGGAGATTTGTTCGATACAATGCCTCCTGGTGTGGATGAGGCACTAGCACTTGCAAAAGTGATTCAGTTCCTCGAGGATGAGCAATTTCAGGATTTCAAACGTATCATCTTTGATACAGCCCCCACTGGACATACACTTCGTCTGCTATCCTTACCAGATTTTCTGGACTCTTTCATTGGAAAGATATACAAAATGAGGATCAAGATGTCCAATATGGCATCTGCATTCAAAAGTATGATGGGCGTGGCATCCCAGAGAGATCCCAGTCTTGAAATCATGGATAATCTGAAGAAACATGTTACAAAGGTTCAAGAAATGTTCCGGGACCCTATTGGCACAGAATTTATGATTGTCACCATTCCAACTATCATGGCGGCTAATGAGAGTAGTCGACTAGCTGAACAATTAAAAATTGAGGGAATTAATGTCAATGAAGTGATTATCAATCAGATCATGCCTGATAATACTGATTGCAAATACTGCCATGTAAGGGCGAAGAATCAGAATGAAAATCTCAAATTCATGGAAATATTGTTTGATAGGTATAATATCACCGAGATCCCATTCTTCGATAAGGAAGTTCGAGGGGTGGAAGCACTTACGTCAATGGGTAAGAGTATATTTATTTAAAACTATCAATTTATTCATCGAAATACTCTAAAGCTTAAATTAAGAGATAGTCAATATCAATTGTAAATGAGTAGAATTATCGATTTGCGCAGTGATACGGTTACAAAGCCAACGGATGAGATGAGACAATCTGCTGCCAATGCCGAGTTAGGCGACGATGTATTTGGAGATGATCCAACAGTAAATGAGTTGGAGAGATATGCAGCTGAGCTAACCGGAAAAGAAGATGCATTGTTCGTCACGAGTGGTACCCAGGGAAATTTACTGGCACTGATGACACATACCAATCCTGGTGATGAGGTCCTGCTGGAGTATGATTCTCATATTTTCAACTATGAGGCTGGAGGGATCTCCTCAGTTGCAGGTGCACTTCCCAGAACATTCAGATCAGAATACGGATTTCTGCCCGAAGCAGAGCTTGCCCAGTTTATCAAATCAGATAATATTCATTATGCCATGCCAAAATTATTGTGTCTTGAAAATACACACAATCGACACGGTGGTATTGCTCTGAGTGTGGCTGAGATAAGAGAGATGGCCGGTTTTGCAATGGATAACAATCTAATGGTACATCTTGATGGGGCAAGAATATTCAATGCCAGCGTTTATCATGATGTGGATGTCAAAAAATACACAGATGAGGTGGATAGCATTCAATTCTGCCTGTCAAAGGGATTGAGTGCACCCGTGGGATCTATTCTTGCAGGTACTGAACAGTTTATCGAGATCGCTAGAAAGAACAGGAAAATCCTGGGAGGAGGAATGCGACAGGTTGGAGTGATTGCAGGTCCCGGATTGATCGCCCTGAAAGACATGCGTGAGAGATTAAAAGAAGATCATGAAAATGCCAAACTATTAACTGAAGGCCTCAGAGAGATGAATTTTACAATTAAAAAGCAGCATACCAACATAGTTGTCTGTGATATCTCCTTGTTCATGGAGAGCTCGGATGAGGCAGT
>DAOUUM010000322.1 GCA_030668165.1 Candidatus Heimdallarchaeota archaeon | reverse complement strand
TTTCAGGACAAGAAAAGGTATACCATTTGTGGCTATAAGCATCAACTTAGCAATGATATTCAATCTGATTACAGTTCTCCAATTGGCTCTGAATGAGAGTAAATTATTGCACATGCTATTTGTGGCTTACCTACTCATACCGGTGCTTATTAATCAATACATACTTAGAAAAGGAGGAATTAACAATGAATAGAAAATTAATTTTTGGTTTCCTAATCACTTTTACACTAATGGCCAGTTTATCCTTTATCCCCATTACATTTGAGGATGCAATACCTGTTTCATCAACTGATGAGATCCGGGTGCTTCAATATAACATTCATTTTGGATTGGAGGTAAACGTAGGCTTTGAAATAGATAAATTTACCGAGGTAATCACTGAGGTAAAACCCAATATCGTGGGTATGCAGGAGATGGTTATTAACTTTCCAGGCAATGGATTTCTCGATGTCTACACAAGCATGGTTGATATAATGGACTCACTTGGTTATGAATACTACTATGTTTCAAAAGGGAGTATCGCTTATCTGAAAAATGCATTTTTCAGTCAGTATGAGATTTTGAATGCATCAACTTATTTCTACTCGGTAAATGAGGTATATTCAAGAAATCTGATCCGAATGGTATTGGATGTAAATGGTATTGAAACAGTTATCTATGTCACACATATCACGCACCTTACTGAGACTGAGACAGTATCTACTCAGATGGAGGAATTGACGTCTCTTATCAGCGATGATCTTGTTAATTACGACAATGTGATCACTATGGGTGATTTTAATCTTGAACCTGATTCAGCCGAGATCATCAAAATGGGTGAATTATTAAATGATTCATGGTCAGTGGCCAATCCAGGAGAAGCAGGCCCCACATTCCCATCAGATATTGAAGTTCTGGATAGTCCCCTTATAAGAATTGATTATATATTTGTAAGTTCCCTAATTGGGGTTCTAGGCTGTGACATATACAATACCCACTTCAGTGATCACTTACCCCTTCACTGTGATGTGAAGCTATCTTAAACCCGCCAAAACCATCTTGACACGGTCATGAATTTTATTTTATCATTATTTGAGGTCGAAGTCACAAGAAACGTCATGTAATTTAATAAGTAGGGAGTTTATCGACAATTTGGTTATTTTCTGTGAAAGATGTGAGAATTCTAGCTGTTTGTCCTGCTTACAATGAATCTGGACGAATAGGGTCTCTACTTGATAAATTAATTCCCCTGGTAGATCAGGTGTGTGTGGTTGATGATGGTAGCACAGATAATACCTATGAAGAGGCAAATGAGAGAGATGTAATCATCCTACAACATCCCACAAATAAGGGAAAAGGGGCCGCAATTAAAACAGGGATTGATTATTTCTTGAAATCAGATTTTGATGTGATACTGTTTATTGATGGTGATGGTCAGCATTCTCCCAATGATATCAGGAAATTCCGTAAGAAAATCAATGATTCCGATGCCGAGGTTTTCGTAGCCTCCCGCTTTGGTAGTGAACACTGGATCAAGAACATGCCATTTTTACGCAAGATATCCAATCTACTGAGCAGGTTTGGTATTTGGGTGCTGTACAATGGTCTGGTCATAGAGGACCCACAAAATGGATATCGGGCATACCGTCGCATAGCAATTGCAAATATTGAGTGTAATACCACTGGCTATGAAGCAGAGACTGAGATATTGATAGATGCCTATCTTAAGGGATTTGAATTTGATACCGTTCAAATTGAGAGTATATATGATGGACACGAGCACAGCTCAAAATTCAGCCTATTGATGGATACCTGGAAAATCCCCGGAATCATGGTGAAATTATTCTTTAGACGCAAACCATATCTATTGCGATCCAAAAGTAAGAAAATTAGGTATCGGGAATTAAGGGAAAAAATTACCCTCTGAATTCTCTAATCTTAAAGCTCATAGTCTGAGAAACCAAGTTATTTTATAGGATTTACAGAAAACAAAACTAAGTATTATATAAGGTAGATTTAAGGCAGAATCATACATTTCCGAATTATCACAAATTCAGGAGTATAACAAATATGGCAGAATTTACTTTAGGATTACTTTGGTCAACGCTATGGATTGCACCTGTAACCGCCATTATCGCTATTGTGGTCGCTTATTATGAGTATAAGGCCGTCTTAAAATTGGATCGGGGAACCGAGAAGATGAAAGAGGTTCAGGACGCGATTATGGAAGGTTCGATCGCTTTCATCAAACGTCAATACAAAACAATATCAATTTTTGGAATCGGATTAACTGCAATAATTTATTTTGCACTAGATTTCAGACCAGCTCAAGATCTTTTCTTCCCATATGCTGCAATTGCCTTCATACTGGGTAGTAGTGCTTCATTACTAGCTGGTGCTATTGCCATGATGATGGCCGCTGTAACCAACGCTCGTACTACACAGGCAGCAAAGACAAGTAGATCACATGCACTTAGTACTGCATACAAAGGTGGACTCGTTATGGGTCTGGTAGTTGTAGCGTTGAGTATATTTGCTATTGCTATTCTATTCGGTCTTTACTCAATAGGTAAAACCGAGCCAAGCCCCTCATCAATCATTGCCTTTGGTTTTGGTGCTTCATTTGCAGCACTCTTCGCACAACTAGGTGGAGGTATATTCACCAAGGCAGCAGATATTGGTGCAGATCTAGTAGGAAAGCTCGAAGAGGGAATTCCAGAAGACGATCCCAGGAACCCAGGAGTCATTGCAGACAATGTAGGGGACGCAGTGGGCGACTGTGCAGGTCGTGGAGCCGATCTATTCGAGTCAATCTCTGGTGAGACAATTGGTGCCATGATCGTCGGTCTACTCTTTTATAGAGTATTTATTGGCATTGAAGGTTTGGAGCACATTGCAATTGCATTTATTATCTTCCCCTTGGTTGCAAGAGGTATCTCCATGCTTGGAACTGTTGCTACAAAAAATATGGTAAAACTCAAAGATGAAAATGAGACAAATGCAATGAAACCATTATCAAATGCATTTTATGTGACATCTGCAATTTCATTTGTTGTATTTGCTGTTCTAATAGGGATTTTAATTGGATGGATTTGGCAATTAATTATCGCAGCTGGAATAGGTATTATCCTTGCAGTGTTTACCCTAATCGCGACTGATTACTATACTGGTGACAATAAACCAGTTGATGATATTGTTCAGAGTTCAGAAACAGGTGCTGCTACAAACATTATAACTGGATTATCAGTTGGTTTGAGCTCAACCTGGGTGCCCATATTATCAATAGTATTTGCAATCATCGTATCTTACTGGCTTGGCCACAACTTCGGACAATCAGATCATGAGCTTGCAAGATATATGGCTGACTCCAATCTAATTCACATGGATAGTGCAGCATTGTGGGGTATATTCGCCACAACCGTCGCAACTATGGCCATGTTATCAGTTACTCCAATGATTCTGGCAATGGATGGTTATGGACCAATTGCAGATCAATCTGGAGGAATTGCACAGATGGCCGACGCGGGTGAAGACATAAGGAAAATTATCGATTCCCTCGATGCAGTTGGAAATACCACCAAGGCACTGGCCAAGGGTTATGGTATGACATCTGCTGGATTAGCCGCATTACTGCTCTTCCAGGCATATCTGCAGGATTATCAACATCTGACAGGCAAACCCTATCCAGTGATTGATCTTGTTAATCCAGTGATCTTATCTGGATTACTACTTGGTGCCCTTCTTCCATTCATCTTCACGGCAATGTCTCTCGGAGCTGTTGGAAGAGCTGCAATGAAAATGATTGATGAGATCAGAAGGCAATTCAGAGAATTTGGTGCAAAAATCATGAACTATGAGGTAAAACCAGATTATGCTGCATGTATCAATGTTTCAACCGGAGCTGCCCTGCATGAGATGATCGTACCATCTCTTCTGGTGGTACTCACTCCCATTGTTGTGGGATTTGTTCTAGGTCCATTTGCACTGGCTGCATTCCTAATTGGAGCAACCGCTTCAGGTATCCTTCTGGGGCTTACCCTCAATAATGCAGGAGGGGCCTGGGATAATGCCAAGAAGGCAATTGAGGCACGTGATGAGAA
>DAOUUM010000236.1 GCA_030668165.1 Candidatus Heimdallarchaeota archaeon | reverse complement strand
GATTTGGACCTATAATATGTAAAGAGTCAAGATTTGAAAGATTGCCAATAGTTAGTGGTATCTCTTTGAGATTTGGACCTATAATATGTAAAGAGTCAAGATTTGAAAGATTGCCAATAGTTAGTGGTATCTCTTTGAGATTTGAACCTATAATGACTAAAGTGTCAAGGTTTATTAGATTACCAATTGATTCTGGGATTTCAGATATGTTTTCATCTAATCTCAATTTAACTTTCTTTAATTTATGCAATCTTCCAATTGATATTGGTATTTGGGTTACTTCAGCCCAAACTTGTGGTGGGATATTTATATCAAAGAATAATAATTCTTCCAAATCTTGCAGGATTTCAATATTACTCAAATCAATTCGCCCTTGATTAATAATTAACCTTCTCAAATATTTCCAATTATCATGTATTTTTCCTTTATAATGTTTAATCCATAACTCCACAGGGTTTAAATGTTTCAAGTGATCTTCAATCTTTTCGTAGAAACTTCCCAAGTGTAAATTCTTAATATCCATCCCCTCTAGCCAAGAAAGATTATTATCTTCTATAAATTCCTCTCTATAATCTGGACCTCCTAGAGGAATTTTCTTATAATATCCATTATGAATTGTACATTTTACATGTTCAGGAATTACCATAGTCATCTTTGAAAATGATTCAGGTACATTATTGTTCCAAATCTCAACATGCCTTAGACCTGGATTTTGAAATATTTTTTGTAATAGAAATGGTACTTCGAATTCATTAAAGATATACTCACCGTCCTTATATTTGAATAACTTAATTGTACCTGTATATACTAAATAACGACTAATTACTCTCTTCCTAATCTCATATCCATGTAATTTGTACTCAAGATATATCTCATCTATTAAATCCTCTTTCTCCTCCTCACTTAACATTTCCTGTCTCACTATAATGTTTCAGTTTATCTTATATTTAAATCTCATGCGTTCCAAATCACATTTTTCTAGGTTTCCACACAAATCGAATCAGTAGAACGCGACCCCTAGATCACATGATTCCACATCTCCGCCCCCTCACCCCATCAAATTATCCACTCTCACGCGATTTTATTTACCCCGTATTTTTTTTGAGCCTCGCGGCTCAATCACACCTTATTCGCATCTACCCCGTCAAAATTCTTCTTCTATATCTTCTATTAATTTTACCTCCCCTCCTCCTTTTTTCCATTTTCCCCCATCCAAATTTTACGAAACTACACACACTATACACTCCAGCCCCTGTCTGTGCCCTTCACTACAAAAAACGCGGTGCAACCCTTAAAAAATAATAAATTCAACAAAACTATTACTGAGTTCTGAATGATTAAACTAATTGAATTAGATAAAAATTAATTCGGAAAATACGAAACTAACCATTATTTTAAATTAGTAGACAAAATAAATGAATTAGGAACTATTCTAATATGCCTACAATAATAAAGTGGGTTATTGCTTCAGAGTAGTTTTTGTGAAAGGGTGTTGTATTGACAACAGAGTTAGAGCTAGATGAAAACCTCTCGGATCGTGACAAACTCAAGAAGTTACGTGAAGTTAAGCATTCATTAATAGAGAATGTGCGTGCTGAGGAGAAAAAGCGTTCCGAGTTGAGAACGCTAAGAGACCAGGACAATTCCAAAGTTAAAGAACTTTTTACGGAAGCCCGGCATCATCGTACACAACGTGATTTAGTTAACGAAGATGTCAAGCTGAACAAGGCATTGAGAGACGTACGTCAGGAAGATGCTGATAAAGTTTTCGAAGAACTTGAGAAAATTGAGGAGACTATGAAAGATAGTGGAATCAAACGACCTCAGGGTAAAAGTCGACATTCAAGAATTGCTACCAGGATTAGAGAATTGGAAATGACAATCCAGACCACTGCCAGACCAACTGCAGCCGAAGAAACCGAGATGATAACCGAGATTGAACGTTTATACAAACAGATGGAAGATTTGGAGGTAGCAGAGGAAAAGCAGGATGAGATGAGAGCTATCCAAAAAAGGCTACGCACACTTCGTAGTGAAGCCTTAGGGCATCATAGAGAGGTCCAGAAGCTGGCAGGGATGTCCCAGGAGCATCATGAGATAATGTTAGGAAAGATTTCAGAAGCAAAGAAAATCCGAACTGCAGCAGATGATAATCATCAAATTGTTATCACTCTATCAGATGAGATCAGAAAGATCAGAAAACAGATCCACAAGGTCGCTTCTGAAGGTGATAGGATCCGTAAGCAACTTGGTCAGGAAACAGCAGTAGAGCGTAAGAAGAGACGAGCAGTCGAAGCCAAAACCAGAGATGATGAAATCACTAAAACTGCTGGCGATATTCTTGAGAGGTACCAGAAGGGTGAGAAGCTTGGATTTGAAGAATTCAAACTCCTTATCAGTCGAGGTTTACTCAACGATTAATCACTTAAAAAAAATTAACACCCCCAAAATTATCAAACGTTAATTATTTAAAATATTGTTAAACTAATTATCCACTAATAATAAATAGGCAAAAATGAAAATACAGGTATATACTAGTACAAATATTGTAATTGTAATTATCCCGCGTTTGGACCATCCATTTGAATAATTAATGTATATCAGGGTAAGTAATCCAATAATCTCTCCCATCCTTGTAAATGGATCTGAAAATCCATAGAGAAATCCAACATCACTACTAGATACTGGAAAGGAACCGAGTATAGGCCATAAAATCACAATTTGACTCAAAGTGGTAATATCTCCCACAAGGTGCAATGCAATACCAGCAATGATCAGTTTTCTCACTCTTGTGGATTTTCCTCCTTTGTTTAATCTTGTGACAAAATCATTGTTCTCAATAAAGTGAACCATACTGTCAAAATTCAAGCGATAAATAAGAAGTGAGACCAGGATAAGAAAAAGCAGGGAATGTCCGACCCATCTTCCAGTATCAAAAAATATAATCCCAATCGGCTTGTCTAGCAGATCTGGAATGAGGGCAGAGATGGCCAATATGATATATTCAAGTATACTGAGCTTGTATCTGAAAAAACGCTCAGAAAAATGATTTGCCAGTAATGCAAGGCCAATATGTCCCAAGAGATACATGATTTTAACAAATACAAATAATATATGAGTTATGTTGTGTAAAACTAAAAATTTATCACATACATGGTTTGATCTCTGAACTGATGCTAATCTGAAATAGTGATATTATTATGACTTACTATTACAATATTTAATGGAATATGTTATGAAGCGATCTCTTCATCTTCAGCTTCTTCGTCAAAATCCCATGCCTCTGGAGGTGGAGTTTTTATCATTGTTACGCCTATCCATAATATGATACCTAGGACTCCGAAACTAAATAAGAACAGGGGTATAGCCACTGCCCACCATTGTCTTGCGTTTAGGGTCCCTAATACGTCATTGTCTACCAATGGGCTTATTATGAGGTAATATAACTCATATATGATTCCAACAAGTCCAATCGAGGCCATGATTCCTCCGATAATTTTGTCATTTGCCATAACTCATTCTTCGAGCCCATCGTTTTAAAACTTCCTTCTATAAACTTATAATTTGAGAAGAGTGTACAACAATTTTATTAATTGTACAATTCCAAGCAATCAACGATATCTTATTTTCATAATATAGAATTACAGCAGAAAACAGTATTCATGTCTATATTCTCTTCTATCTTATTTAATGCGGGTATCTGTTTGAAATTAACATTTTTACCAGTCCATAGTTTAAATGAAATGGATAGAGAGTGCAGGTAAAACTTCCAGCCATCAAGTGTACTGATATTATTTTTGAATCCATATTTTATCAGAGGAGATTGTTTACTCGGTTTTGATAATGGGTCGAGTATCAATTTTGCTCTTTTCAGTACCTTGGAGGATACTGGTAACACATTTTCAAAACCTCTTTCAGGTATGGTGCAGTTGATAATTAAATCATATTCCTCGTAATATGCCTCCTTTGCAGTTTCTATCATGGGAAATTCGGCTTTTAACTTATCACATATCGCTAAATTATTTTCTCTGATAATTATTGCATCGGCCTTGTGTCTGAGGACAGTAAGTGCTGATCTGACGAGAAAATCACTTCCTACTATATATGCTCTGTTTATCTCTGAATAATATTTGGAGAGCACTCTGTCCAGTGCTTCAACATAAGTGTTGTATCCTTTCAATCCTGGTTCTGTTAAAACAACAGTATTGCATACCGATGTATGATGTACTGAGGCATCTTTGATATCAAGTCTGGTTATCACCGAACCTTGCCACGGATGATCAATATACACCCCATCTAGAAGTCCATCTTTTACCCAAAGTAACATCTGATCCAGTTCAGGTGAGGAGGTAATGTTTAAATGGGTGAAAACTCCATTTAGCTTCGCATGTTTGATATAATTACCAAATACTAGTTCCTTATTACTATCATCCACTCCTTGCAAAGAGCCAAGATGCCATGATTCATCTGAAAATGCATCCCGTAGGTTCTCCACTGTGACCATACCCGGTTGGAATGGTTCACCAGTGTCATTGTCCAGTTTGCCATAAGTCCAGAAATTAGCCAGTTCTCTTGATTTATACCGGGATACCTTGCCCAATTTACCCATACCGATTATGATATGTTTGATATTTCTCTTATTCAGCTTTTTTGCCCATCTCCAAATCTGTTTTAGATCTCCTATGGTATTTGGAGTGGCGAGTATTTTGAAAATAATTCGATTGGTACTATCATACAGGTTAGAAATTGCATCAAAAGCAATTTTAGCCATCCCATCATAATCATTCATCGATAGGATGGGAACGGTTTCCTCACCAAGGAGCTTGATCAGTGGCACATCCATCGGATACTCCAATTCTATATATGGAGCCCTAATTGAGGCAATAATATCTTTCAATATCGCCTGTCTACCCTGATTTGGTGGTTCTATTCGCGTATTGTACCATTCTGATCTCAGTGAAATGATGTATGGAATGCTTAGAGTTGATAAAAAGGATTTGAGATCCAATAGATTGATCTCTAGAAATCCATCCAATCGAATTTCAACAAGATTGATATTTTCATCATCTATCTTTAGTATTTGCTCCTGTAGATCCTCAATATCTGAGGATAATAGCACCGCACAGATCACTCTAACTCTAGTGAATTACAATGAATTGATAAGTATCAACTTAGTTTACAAAATTATTAAAAATTTTTTTTAGCTAATAAAATACAGTATTGGGCTGCGCAAAAATATCGATTAGATGTATAACAAGTAAATAAAAAATAGACCTGGTGGTTTATTTATTAACCACAGTTAAGATATTGATTTTTAATTGTCTTTATGATATGCTATCTCAATATTCTCATTATCCATTTTATCATAATCATAATCATACATATTTTATGAAAATAATTTTGTTT
>DAOUUM010000343.1 GCA_030668165.1 Candidatus Heimdallarchaeota archaeon | reverse complement strand
GATTCTAAAAAGAAAGTAGAATCAATTATTAAATTTGAGAAAGATGGTATTGATTACTTCCAACCAGAAGACATCATAGCTCTTGAAAATGCTGGATATACCACAATAGAAAGCTTGTATTATCTATCCGATCATAGAACATTTGAGGTTCAATCAATTAATTATGAGGTGATAAGCCATTTCAACAAATTACTACAATCTCCATTAGTGATTATTTCCTGGAAGAAAGAGATAGAGGTCGAAGTTGTTGCTGAAAAGCAAGAAGATGGTCAGAGTGAAAGTCAAGAACCCACTATTAAAATTGAGATAAAAACCGTATATGAAACATTTTCGGCCAAGGAATTGGGATCACTGACTAAAATGGGTATTACAAGAGTAATTGATTTCCTATCTGCTGATATTGAAGTGTTGAAGACATCATTGGGGTGGGATCAAGAATTAGCTTTCCTAAGACATAACAACGTAGAATTACAAGAAGCTGGTATTAATCTCAGTGATCTAGAAATATTTAGGGCAGACCATATTAATCATTTGAATGATATTGGATACTCAACAATTCAAGATCTTTATTTCTCTGCAACTGAGGAAAACTGGGACTCAAATATTATTCCTTGGCAATCAATTCAAACAATAAAGAATATTTTACATTTGGAATTGGTGAATGCTAAAGAAGAGCTGGGTCCAGATATGCTTGAATTGCTAAATTCAGTAGATGTTAAGAAAATTCTTGATCTTTATTTAACTAGTGATGCAATTCTAGAACAGAAAACTGGTCAACCTGCTGAGAGATTTGAAAATCTCAGATTTGCCTTGGATCTTGGTACATTAATTGCCGCATTTGATAAATCAGTCCTGTTTACTCCTGGTTTAAACTTCTTCCAAACCCAAACACTTAGAGAGAAAGGACTGGATCGTATACTAGATATCGTTCTTGAAAATAACTTAATAATTAGCAAACATCTTGGAATTAAGAAAAAGGATGTTGACTTAATTGTTGAAGGGATTACAAGAAATAACATCCTACGTGTTGAAGAAGAAAGAGGAGTACCTCTCCGATATATTCAAGTTTTCAATAGAACAGAGATACGTTCAATTAGCAGATCTGGAATATTCGAGGTAAATGAATTAGATACATTACAGGAAATTATTTATCAATTGAATATTGATTATTTCTATGGAGAAGATTACTTATTAGATCGCCTTATCAATTTGAGAAAGGTTTGTAATTTTTCCTTGGATAGAATTGGTGATCTCAATACCAAAGAGGTGTCACTACTCAAGAAAAATAAAATTCTTACAATCTCTGATGTATTGATGATTGGACTAGAAGATATTGCTGATGACTATGAGTTCAATATTGCATTGACCAACATAACAAAATCGGTGATGGATTTAAGAGCATTTGTTGCATTGAGTGAACTACCCTCTGATGCTGCTATATCTTCCTCTAGCGCAGATGTGATAGGTGATTTACTGGATGATGGAAGCATTATAGATGCAGATACAATCTTGGATGTCTGGATTGCAAATGGAGAGGTCCTACACAAACGTACCATGAATAATATTCGAAGTCTCCTAAGTATGCCTGTTTCCCTAACAAAGGTCGCAAAAGATCTGCTATTGCCCATGGAAGAATTTGAAACTAGCACCATAGCTGATGTAATATTGGGTTATTACCCAGATGAAGTATCAACTGGAGCAATCATTAGCAATAAGTTTAAACAAAAAGGAGCTCTAATTAAACTTCTTAAGGAAAATTCAAATCCCGTTACTCTAATCAACCTACAACCCCTTGAATTAAGGGCTTTGCTCAATGATTCAATAACCACGGTAGAGAGAGTTTTGATGAATGATCCAAAATATCTATCCACTATTACTGGTAAAACCCAGAAATTCTGGAGAGAAATCAAGGAAATCTTTGATCCTGAGATGTTTGAGGCAAGATTTTTGGATATTGGAATTCCTTTTAGTAGTCTGAATCTTCCACCACACTACCTTGATGCAATAAAAGAACTGGATATTCAATATCTGGAGGAGGTTCTATTATTTGATAATCCAGGTCCAGAAATTGAAGATTTGAAGAATTTCTTGACAAGTTCAACCTATTTCTTGATTGGAAGTCCAGGAGAGAAGGAATTATCTGAAAATGCATCTGCTCAAACCATCGTAGAGGCAATCGTTGCCATGAGAGAATTGTATATTACAACAGCCATAATAAAAGAAATTATGGTTGTTGGTTGGAATGCATATGCAGCCAATAAAATCCCAATACCCAAAAAATTCCTTAAAGAAGCCAAAAAACGTAGACTGAATAGTTTACAAGACATGGTGCACCACACCATCCTTAAGGGCAAGGAAAATGTACCCAAATCTTGGTTACCAGTAGTAGAGCCATTGACTTACTCACCTCTTTACTTCAAACTCAGTTCCACACAACTTAAAGAGATTATTAAGGAAAATAGATGTTCAAACATAATGGAGGCCATAACTTCTCCGATGCTCTTTGGTGAGGTTGATGATCTCCGAATAATGCTCAGAGAGGGGTCTTCTCTTGAATATCTTGATCAAATTATTATACCTAATAAATTCCTTATGAAATCATCTAAGGCACTGTGGAACCGGTTTGAAAAATCAGATTTGGCAATTCAAGACATATTATCCTCTCCAAGAACAATGGAAATATACAGAGGTATACGCCAAAGGTATCTTCGTGAGGGAAGACAATTCTTGAAAATACCACTAAGCTTAGTTTATATTAATAACAGAGGCTTATTCGTCAATACTGAATACGAAGAAAAATTACTTACCATTGAGGATTTGATATTAGCATTACCATCATTATATGCAGAAAAACCTGATTTTGTCACAAATCTGCTTATCTCTATGGATTCTGACGCATTGAAGATAAAATCAGATATTCCATTGAGAGAGGAACTGATAAAATCTGTTGAAACCGCATTAAATATGAAAATACCTGGACTACATGCATTTAACACAGAAACTTGGAAGGCTGCAAAACGGATTAATTCGCTAAGTACTCATCCAGTTCTATTGATAAAACAGGTAATAAACAGATCAATGACTAGCATCGCCTCTATATCTGGTATTTCGGATGTTGAAATCTGGAATTTATGGAGATTAAATATCAAAACGGTGATTAATTTACTTATTAGAGAAAATGAAATCAGTGAAACAGATCTTTTCACCAAGAAAAGAGTGGGTGAACTCATTAGTTCTGCCATAGATACCCTCTATAATGATATTAATGATCCAATGATATCAATTAAAGATGTAATCTCAGGATTTGATATAAAAGAGAGTTACAAATATGATTACTCAATTTCCTTATTAGACACAAAATTGATCCATCCCACACTTCATGGGGAATTGGCAACTATTCCAGTCCATTTAAGGAAGATAATGAGGACCCCATTAATCCTGACAGATATTAGTACCCATTACTCTTTGAACGAGCTGAAGGAAATGTATTCAAACGGAATTTTGACAGTAATTGATTATTTGGTATATCCCAGTTCAAATAAACTTGGACAATTACTTGGGGATCAAAAAAGGAGGCTAGAATTCATCAAAGGTAATTTTGATGTAACGAGGAAAGATATTGATTTGTCATCCCTGAAACTACCAGGAGTTGATCCTAAGAGAACAATAATGTTATCCCGATTAACTCACCTGATGTATTCAAAGAATGTAGTCTCCCTCATCAATCTGTTATCCTATAGGTTATCTTACACATCTATAGAGAAGAAGTATGTTAAAAAACTAAACAAATCTGGCATTCTAACAATTTTAGATTTCCTACTCACCCATCCCATTAAAATCAAAGAAATACTAAATCAAACTGAATCTTGGATGAT
>DAOUUM010000455.1 GCA_030668165.1 Candidatus Heimdallarchaeota archaeon | reverse complement strand
TTACTACACTACATCAATTATATTTATCGGGTATATTTTCTACTCTCGCGATCTTTATCATGTTGATTTTTTGAATTATGTCAATTCTTTAATAGGCCTTCCCAAGGCAATATCATATTTCCGATACATCTCATTGGGTAGGACTCCTCTTGTATCAACTATTGGGATATTCTCATCCAAAGTTTCGATTATTTGAGGCCAGTTGAAATAAGCATGAGGAGTGATGATCACAATTAGAGTTGAATTCTTCTTGGCATCTATTTCATTAATAATAGGATATTTAACACTATCAGGCGAAACGAGGGAGTCACATATCTGTACATTAGCACCCAAATCACGTAATTTATTGGATATGGGAATTGCAGGTGAATTCCTTAAATCCGATACATTGGGTTTGTAACTGTATCCAAATAAAGTGATATTGCTTCCAGAGATGGATTTACTTATTCTATTTAACGCTAAATGAATTAATCCTATCACATGATCATCCATGCCCTCGTTGATATCAGAGGCGACATCAATAAATTTGAGCGTTGATTTGTATTTTTTGGATATATATTGAAGATAGTACGGATCTACAGGGATACAATGTCCTCCCAATCCAGGTCCTGGATAATGGGGTAAGAAACCAAACGGTTTGGTTTTGGCCAATTCAATCACTTCAAACATATCAATCTGCATTTTTTCAGCCAATGTAGCCAGTTCATTAACAAGGGCGATATTAACCTGTCTAAATATATTTTCAAACAATTTTGTGAATTCTGCTACTCTCGGTGATGAAGCTTTAACAATCTGTGTACCTATTATACCTTCATAATAGGTTCTAACAACATCAAATGTATTTTCAGAGGTAGTACCCAAGATTTTGGGGATATTCTCGACATTAAAGTCCTTATTTCCAGGATCTATTCTTTCGGGTGAAAACGCTAATTCAAAGTTTTCGTGAAGAGCAAGGCCATACTTCTCAAGAATTGATCGGATCTCAACCTCAGTCGTGGTCGGGTAAGTTGTTGACTCAAGGACAATAATGTGCTTTTTATTTTGTTTCATTGATATTAGCTTACCCAAAGCCTCTGTAACATCATAAATGTAGTCCAGTTTTGGAATCCCAAAAGCATCTACTGGGGTAGGTACACATATTATGGAAATGTCACTCTCAAGGATGGCCTGTTCGTGATCAACTGAAGTAACCAATCCATTTTTATTTGCATTGAATATATCTTCATCAGACACATCTTCTATGTAGCTGATTGCTCTCTGTATCGAATTGATTTTTTCTGTGCTGATATCAACAGCATATACTTTCATATTATCATTTTTGGCAGTAACAATTGCTATAGGGAGCCCCACATATCCTAAACCAAAAACTGAAATTGAGCCCTCTTTGTTCTCAAGTTTTGATTTAATTGATGCCATCCATTTATCCATATCGGAGAATAAAATTCCATTAATTTAAAATCTTATTAATTATTCAATTCAAATGCCTTATCCCCATATTTTTATTGCAGGATAATCCTTGATAATAAATTCACTGAGTAGTGACTCTTTTATAAATATCTGATTCTGGCATGGCAAGGATTTTTAATTTCTCATTAGCAACCCTTAATCTAAGTGGAGTCTTTTTCAACCATTCTCCCTCAAGTTCAGCTGTTATTTCCTCATCACATTCAATAAGTATCTCTTTAGCCTTTCTGTGATAAATTTGGGGATGTGCAATATGGGTTCCCTTTTGCAATAAACTCATTACTCCTGGCATTTTGCGTCTCGGTAGATTATCTGCCCAGATCATATGCATCCTATCCTGATCAGGTGATGCATCTGGCAATACCTTATAACCGGCTCCAAATGTGTATCCTAGCCCCATAACTAGTAAGGATAAGTTAAATTGGATTTCTTCCCCATCCACAATTATTCGGGATGATGGATTTTTCCATTTAATTAGATTCTTAAATGCTAGGTACTGATATTTCGCATGACCCAATAACCATTTCCCCTCTCCATTAAATTTAGATTCTGCAACAGCCCCTGATACACCCAGACTAACATGGTTGATTGCATATCTCTTTTCTCCGTCTTTTTCAACCTCTATCACAGATACCTCAATAGGTTTTCTGTGAATCAATGAATCAACTGATTCAAATGAATCTGGTGAAAAATTGAAATTACGTGCATAGTCATTACCGTTTCCAAGTGGGAATAAAGTCATCGTGGTGTCCGATTGTATACATCCATTTGCAACTTCCTGGGCTGTGCCATCACCACCAACTGCTACTCTGATATCATTTTTACTCCCTGTATCCCTAGCAAGGTCAATTGCGTGATTAATATGCTCCGTATGAACAACTTCAAAATCCAAATTCAGGGATTTTGCATATTTTTCAGTTTTGTCCCACAATTTGGCTACTTTGCCTCCTCTTGCTTCTGGATTAACGATAAAGATGTAACCTGTCATCTGAATCATGCTTATTGTTACTCTTTATATGGATTATGCAAAACCAGCTATTATCTATAGACTTCTATCATCATAAAATAATTAGTATCTTCGATAAATAATTGATTGTGATCTTTTATACAGTATGAAGCTATCCGTGTTGATAAATCCCACATAAAAAAATTCCATTTATGAGGCGGCTAAATTACCTTAGATTACACATTATGTATACCCGTGTAATAAACAGCCTTGATGAAATATCTCATATCCCAATTATTTCAATCTAATATTCAAAATTACTGTATATGTGAAGAATTTGAAATAATCC
>DAOUUM010000387.1 GCA_030668165.1 Candidatus Heimdallarchaeota archaeon | reverse complement strand
CTGGTATATGGCACCTACGATAGTCATTCCTATGAATCTCATATTACGACTGTCCTCTCTAATGTTTTTGCATATCATTACAACCTTGAGTTAGGATCTGATAATAGCTTGCACATAACCTATATTGCTGGAAACAGATCAGTCTTCTATGGAATGAAACCTGCCAATTCAGATACCTGGATTCATGAACAGATTACCACTCCTGATCCAATACCAGGGGTTATTAATGGCACTTGGCCCACTGTCGGAATTCGAGGATCAGATCCTGCAATTGCATTGAATGTGTTGAATGAACCCCATATTGTCTTTTCAGCAATTTTCAATGACGATGATACCACCCTAAACAGTACTATTTATTCATTACAAAATATTAAAACACTATTCTACTCTGTCAAAAACAGCAGTGGATGGTTCTTGTACGATATAATTGAGAATCAAGATCGTAGAGATTTTGATAATGAATTGAGGGTATTTCCAGGTAATCCTGGAATTTCTGTTTATGAATCTGGATCCATTGAGGATGTATATATAACCTGGAACAACAAATTCTCATTAGGAACTGAATCTAGACTGAGAATGGTTAATTTCAAGGGTCAGTTTCCTGATGGTCAAGGCTTTATAAATCGAGCCATACAGGCAATTGATGATTATGGAATTTTTACTCTATTCAGACGTGCAGAGATTCACAGGATTAATGATAGTTTAGCACTCTTTTACGGATCAACTGTGCAAGGATCAGCACGTGCAGCATTCCTTGAGAACAGGTATGTTCCCTGGCAATTACAGGAGTGGGAGGTTTATGTGCTGGATGATGAAAGATTATTCAATGGTGTATGGAGCATGGATACAAAACTAGGTGATGATGGTTATGTCTATCTTACTTGGGCGATGCATGATGATTATTCACCCCTAGATTATGAATATGATGTATATATGGCAACCTTTGATCCAAGAGAGTATGATGATTATGAATTGGCAGATCGTTTTGAATTTGCCAGGATTACTCTTTCTGACAATTATGACAATATGTATCCCACAATTAATTTTTACAATAATACTTCAGAGATTTCATATATTAAGATCAATGCCACTCATACTACAATTCAATACAGTCATGAGCTACCCCATCTAACTCCTGCATCCAATTCAGTTGTTGGATTTTTCATTGGAGTGCTTTTAGCGGGTTTATTCGTGGGTACTTCAGTTGTATTCATTAAAAAATTACCTCAACCGGAAAAAGAGGAAGAGATATTACCACATATGGTTAATCTAAAAGATTCAATTGAGACACATTAGATCTATTATCAAATAGGCTTAGGAATATTGATTTCAAAGATAATTACCCTCAAATTATATCAATTATTAACTTATTTTCACTCATATTATTTCTATATCCGCATAGCTTTTACTGATATTATTTTAAATGCACAAACAGATCGAAAACTAGGTAGATCACTTGGCACAAGCAGAGTTATCCGATAAAGATCATACGAACGTATTGAATCCAATAACCATCAATACAATTATCACCTTGATAATAGCTCCATTACTGGGGTTATTATTTGCCTGGTTTGGCCAAGTGAGAATAGATGGTGGATTCGCTGAAGTTTTCGCAGATGGATATGAAACTAGCATAGAGGCATCAGATATGTTTTTCAAAATATTATTTGAATCGCTATTCCTAACCTTCTTACTATCAATTGCATTAATTATTCCAAAATTTTCCTTAATCCAAAGATTTAGCTTATGGTTAAGCATAATTTTTGGTTGGATCCTTTTGGCAATAATTAGCAATTCAACAAATAACTTTCTATTAATATTGTTAGCCCTGATCCTTGGTCCTACAATGTATTGGTATTACATCAAATTTGGAGAGATCAAATCATTTTTTGGTAATAGATATATGGTATTTATACTGAGAAGAATGTTGGCAATAATACCCTTATTCATAAGTTTATCATTGTTTACCTTCTTCCTATCCCATGCCATTGGTGATCCAGTAAAAATATTAATGGGACAACAGAGATTTGATTCCAGAGCTGCAGAAGCAGCAATGACCGCTAAATTCGGATTGAACCTTCCACTCCACGAACAGTATCTCAACTGGGTATGGGGATTCCTTCATGGTGATTTTGGATTATCATTTAAAACGCAGGTATCAGTTAATTTAGGTTTCAATGCATTTGTATGGGAGACTCTTAAACTACAGATTTCCGCCCTAATTGTTGCATTTACACTGTCAATTATTATTGGAGTGGCAGCTGCATATTATCACCAAACCATGATTGATTCTGCTGTTTCTGCAATAGCACTATTGGGACTTTCAATGCCAATTTTTGTGACTGGTATCATACTAATACTCACTTTTGGAGGAAGAGGTTTGGGTTGGTTCCCATCAAATGGAGCGCATGCTATATCGGTTTATCTGCCGTCGCGGACACCTGGGGAGTGGATAGATGAAGATCTCGCAACTAACTGGTCTAGTATAGTATGGTGGGGTAAATTTTTCCAAAATTGGTTAATATTTACCATTGATAGTTTACAACACATAGTCCTACCACTAATAACATTGGCTTTTGCTACCATGGCAACTTTTGCCAGGTTAACAAGAGCTTCCATGTTAGAAATTCTGAGGCAGGACTATATTCTTGCAGCCAGGGCAAATGGGCTCTCAGAAAAAGATGTCATCTGGAAACATGGTTTTAGAAATGTACTATTACCACTGGTCACCTTCTTGGGACTGAGTATAGGAGGATTACTAGCGGGTGCGCCGATAACAGAGACAGTGTTCACCTGGCCTGGGCTGGGTGTTTATTTCGTGAGATCGTTAGGATTTCTCGATTTTCCAGTAATGCTGACTATTACCATGCTTATCAGTACAATGATATTGTTAAGTAATCTTATCACGGATATCGCATATACTTTTGTGGATCCGAGGGTAACAATCTAGGAGAATAATTGATATGCCAGAGAAAAATGCAGATATTATTGAAGCTGTAAAGGAGAAAGAAGTAATTGAGGGGATACCTACCATTAATATATGGAAGGCAGTGATTGACAGAATTAAGAGAAATAAGATTGCAGTAATATGTGCACAGTACATATTCCTCATGCTATTGATTGCTTTCTTCTATCCAGTATTGATGGGCGATGGACCTTACAGTTTAGCACCCCAGACCACAAGGAAATTTGGTGGAGGTGCAAATGCATTCCCCAACTTGAGATATCCAGCAGGAACTGATCAGCTGGGTCTTGATTCATTTTCCAGATTACTAGGAGGTTCTGAGACATCAATTATTGTTGGTGTGCTCAGTACAGCAATATCTATTGTCATTGGTACCATAGTTGGATTGGTTGCTGGTTTCTATCAAGGATGGTTTGAAGAAGTTGCCATGAGGATAACTGATTTCTTCCTTGCAATTCCTTTCTTGATCCTTGCCCTGGTAATCGTTCAGTTTCTG
>DAOUUM010000034.1 GCA_030668165.1 Candidatus Heimdallarchaeota archaeon | reverse complement strand
TCCCATCATCCTTAACAATTAATTTAACATACTTGCCAGGTGGTATTTTACTAAAACGAGTCTGATGGTGATGCTCTAATTCAATTGGTCTAATTTTTAGTAAAATTGTACCTATGCCAATAATGGATTCCTTTGCATTAATAACAAGATTCATGACTGATTGCTCTATTTTTCTCTCATCTGCATGAATATAGCAAGGATCATGGGATAGATCAATAATAAAATTTATTCTCTCATCCACCATACGGTCAAGAAGTTTGGACATCCCCTCCATAGTATTTATTATATTAAAATTGGATCTCACCAATTCTTCTTTTCTGGTCAGCTCAGATAGCTGGGCAGTGAGAGAAGAAGCCTTGATGACTGCTTTTTTAATCTCTTCGACATCCTCTTTAATTAGTTCAATATCATTTTCCATTAGTATGACATCAGTATAACCCATTATGCCCATCAGAATATTATTGAAATCATGGTTAATATTGCCTGCCAATCTACCAATAGCATCCATTTTATGACTCTGATACAATTGCAATTCTGCCAGTCTCATATCAGTAATATCTCTGACAATACTGATGGCACCTGTAATCTTGTCATTTTCATCATAAGTAGGCTGACTGTAAATTTCAAAAAATGATTTCTTGAATTCTATTATATTTGAACTAGTGATACCTGTCAAGGCATCAGTGGTAGGTTGGAAGAAACTGGGTTTAATCTGTTTCAACTCATCAAGGGGCATACCTTGCATTTTATTGTATGATATTCCTATATCCCCTAGCAAACTACCCTGTGCAAATCTTATCCAACTCTTAGTATCTACCATCCAAAAGGCCATTTTTGTGTTATTTACCAAGAAATTTAATTGTTCTTCTAGTTCCTTTTGTTTCTGTTTAGCATCAATTTCAGGGGTTAAATCTGTGAAAACCGTTTGAATACCATGTCTAAGAAGTTTTCCTGTCACCTGAAATGTTTTGTACTCACCATTATTACATCTCAGCCTTCTAGTTCCCACTATGGTTTTACCATCAAGGAGTTCAGTCATCTCCTTGGCCTGCTTGAGACGATCATCAGGATGAATCATATCAATAAGTGCACCAGGTAGAATTTTCTCATAACCTAGCCATTCAAGCATCTTTTGATTAACTGTAAGTTCAGTCATCTCACTATTAGAGAAAATAATTCCAACCGGTGAGTACTCAAACAGTTTACGGTGTCTCTCCTCACTTATTTCCTTTTCTTCAATTGCCTTGATCTGGGGTGTGATATCGACCAAGGTTGTGAGAACTCTATCGTAATCCTTCGGACTACTAATTGACCAAGATAACAATAGATTCAGATTATTGCCGCTGATGGTGTTAAATAGAGTCTGTGTTGTGAATTGCATCTGATCCTGATAAATCGCAATAAACTGCTGTTTCATGGTTCCAATAGCTTCAATAGTAAATAACAGGTGAGTGTTCTCTTGTATTTCTTCAATAGTATCAATCTCAAATAATTCGAGTGCAAACGGGTTCATTCTTTTTATTTTGAATTTTCTTCCAATCTCCCTTACCAGTTCAACATCAGCATCTAAATATTGCTCCATCGATGTATTTTCAGGCAATATAATAGCATCTAAGAATGCCTTAACCTCGGTGAAGTCCTCCTCCCAGATGGCTACTGGCGTATTGTTAAAAATGAAATCCTCTTCAGCCCCATCACTTTTTGTCATCTTTATTCCCCTTTAGCAATAATGCAGACAGTTGATATGTAATATAACTGTTATAGATATACTTTTGCCTGTTCTAGCGATTAAATGTAAATTGCAATCTGAATGATTGTTCTAATGATGTATTGAATTGCGTATAGCTACAGCTAAGCGAAATTATTCAAGGATGCAAAATTAAATTGAAATCAATACAATTACAATCATTACCACAATAATAAAGAAAATATTTCGCCAGAAAGGAACGGTACTACCCTCTTGATCTATGTTATCTCCAATAGAATCATCTTTTCTGACACCAGATACCCAAGTATTCTGCATTAACACGTTACGTTCCACATTTACCATATTGGAATTTTCAGTCATACTTAGTTTCTCATGTTCATCTTGACAGAAATCACATAGATCAAGATGAGAGAGTTGAGGATAATCTTGGTCACAATTTATGCATCGCATCTAGATTCTCTTTGTCTTGGGGATTTATTAGCTTATATTCCGTGGTTTTTTACAGTGCCACTTTCTATGTCATCTTCTTAGCTCTTTTGTAAAACTGAATATACTCATCAAGATATTCGTCAACTGTTTCAGCCTTACTCTTCATAATATTTATTCTAAATTCAGATATATAATTATTAATATCAAAAAATTATTCGAAATCTCTGATATATCGAAGATATACACTCAAATAAGTAATTACAATCCCAATTACAATATTACATATAATAACGATCAAAATAAATCGGTGCCTGATCTTTGGTTTCTTAATCTTATCAATCCAGAGCAGTTTGATCAATATTATTACCATGGCTAGAATGGATAGATGCAACTTATAGGTCAACATAGTTGAGTAGTAGGTGGCAAAACTGAACAGAATTGGTGGCCCACCGGTTCTCAGTATTAAAAATAATCCTGTACCAAGTAAATTTGCCATACTAATCATAACTACCAGTATCAATTTTCCACGGATATTCAACATGATCTCCTTCCTCTGCTTACTCATTGGAATAAAACCACGTAGGGAGGGGATTATTATAAAAACATAGACCATCATGGCTCCTATCCATATCACAGTGAATATATCATGGAGTGTGGCCATTATGACTAGTTGAATGGGGATATCCACGATTGGAATGGGATGAGCCTATTTATAATAAATAGGTGGGGAAATATTATAAAATTGCGAATCCCAGTTCAAGAATAAACCTATGTGTTATTAATATCATGACAGTAAATCTTAAGGATTCAGTTTTCTTCATCCATGGCATTTTTTAGCTCTTCTCTACGTTCAAGATCCTTTAATGTATCCTTGGTGAGATTATCCCGTGATATGTATTTTGAGTCAAAGAAAGAACCCAAGATAGGTCTTTTCTTGGATTTTAGATATATAATCCTCGTAATGATTAATAAATATAGTACTACATAAATTAAGAAATTAGAATCATACTTTGAAATGTATTCTGCACTACCCAAGTAATAATTGCCTTCATAGTATGTTCTTGATATTTTCAAAATAATACTTTTGTATTCATAAGGATCGTAATAAGAAACATCTACATTCCAATTAATTATTCGAATATGAAAGGTATACTGATCACCATCAAACTCAAGAGATAAAATCCTTTTACTATCACCACTCCTATAAACCATCCCTATAATAATATAAAAATAATTTTCTAAATCAAATACTGGAAATAATATGGGTGGATAATTCGTCAATGTATAGTTAACTTCAACCATATCAGCAATTATCATATCATTTACCAGATAACCATCATCTCCTTGGTAACCATGAGTAAGTTCAGAACTTTCAAATGGGATTTCAGTGCCCTTGTTCATTTGATAATCAAAATTCCACCCATAACCATTTTTGATTGGAATCACAATCAGTACAATTATAAGAAGTAATGAAAATAACTCCCGTTTACGCATTATTAGTACTTAAATCAATCTCATATATGAATATTTACAGGATTGTTTAGATTTTATAACGTCAACTAAATCATCATAAAAAATAAAAAAGAGCCACAGGTGGGAGTTGAACCCACGCGCTCTTGATAGCTCGACAGCACACCTAATGGTCTACCTTTACAAGTCAAGCGCTCTACCACTGAGCTACTATGGCATGACGAGATTGATCGGATCTCATAATAAAATCCGGTTCTCTTATTCCTTATGATATTTTATTGCTTTTTATTATTTCTTTACAGTTCAGAAAATTTATTTTAATCTAATTAAAAATTAGCGAATCTTAATTATAATAGATTATTATCCGCCACAAATTCTTTAATCAGTCCTCCATATTCAGGTTGTTCTGGAAAGTTACTATGATGTGCATTTTCAAGTACCACCAGCTTACTTCCCTTAATTATCTTGACAAGAGCCTTACCACATGAGGGAGGGAATATCTCATCTCGTTTACCATAGATAAGTAGTGTGGGCACATTGATATATGTTGCAGCAACATTTGGACTGAAATCTTTACGTTCTTGTCTCAGTACTAACATGAAAAAGATGTAGAGAGATACTTTCAAACCCAGGGCAAGTACAGGAGTCCATTTCTTGAATACTGGTTTGTATATCATTCCAATATCATTTGGAATGGCACGCATAGATGAATCCACCACAATTGCACGAACCAATTTATTTCTGGATCCTGCTAGGATTGTGGCACCTGCTCCAATTGAGTGACCCTGTATGATTACTGGGACTCCCCACCATTTCACAATTGAATCAATGTCCTGGGAGAAACGTATAATACTCATTCCTATAGGTTCTTTATCTGAATTACCATGATCCCTGGCACTGTAGAGAATGGTGGTGAATCCCAGTTTTTGCCAGTGACGGGCTCTAGCCACCATACGTCCCCTATTACGTCCCCACCCATGTGTTATCACCACCGCAGGATTCTCAGTGAATAATTCATCACCATCTACCTTATCCTTAACTGAATTCGGATACACAACCCAGGTTTCCAATTTTTTATCCCTGTTTGTAGTGACCCTGTATTCCTTGACCATACCCCAATCTGGATAGTCATCAAATGGTTTTCTTGGATATCTTGAGAATATAATCGTCATAATTAATAACAGAACAAAATAACCTATCCCAGCATACAAGAACCATAAGAGCATCTTCAGTAAAATATATGCATAATCCATTGATCTGATATTATTGGTGCTGTTTTCAATATTTTTGAATTGTTGTAATAAAAAGCAAAACTAATTAAATCGAGACAAGATACTGAGATAGAGCATCAGTGCAGAATAAAGAAGTAAATATCCGGGAATGGTGTGGACTATCATTCAAAGATGTGGCAGAGAAATATCCCCCATTCAGACAGTATCTGGATGAAAGGGGAAAAATAGATCTCGGTGATACCGATGCCTTGTCTGCTTACAATACCGGTTTGGCAAGCATTATTGCGCGCATTGAGATAAAGGTACCAAGTGGATTCCTAGTTCCCACCTTCTGTCTGAGATACTCCTACGTCAGGTATATCAATGCTATACTCTTCCCTGACAGGTCCGATTTACAATTATTGGAGATAGGAATTGGATCATCGGCTATCATGTCAATGATCGCTGCAAGACATTTCAACAACGATGTGGTGGCAACCGAGATAAACAGCCTCAGTTATGAATACGCTGCGAATAACATTCAAGAAAATGATCTGGATGACAGGATAACTCTATTGAAGAGCACCGGTGGCATTTTGGATGGTGTTGTGGATCCAGAAAAGACTTATGATGCCCTGATCACCTATCCTCCAGTTTATCCAGAGATGGACAGATCAATCCACAGGGATCGGTATCCTGGCAAACGTGGGTATGGGGGATCAGTCTCAGAGATGATAGGTGGTGGATCCGATGGTTTTGAATTTGTCAGTCAACTGATAGGTGAGGCAGTATCCAATTATAACTCCTCTATAAAATATCTGACCATATTATTAATATCGAGTGACCATGCATCAAAGGCCCAACAATTATTATCTGAAGCCAACTACCAATCTAGTATTGTAAAATTTCAGGCAGGCACAAGAAGTCGATTTTTGCTAATCTGTCAATTTAATTGATCTTGATTTCTCCCTCAACTTGTTTAATAAATTTCTTATATTCCAATTCCTTTTTGGGAACCCACACATATTTGACAAACACGACAATAACGGATACTACTACCGTGAGTCCTCCCACAACTACCAACAGGTAATTATCTGAGTTGAAGAGATCAGTATACCTTAATTCATTAATTATAGAAGCCATGTAGAAATTCAATATAAAATTGGCAAGCATAGCAATCCAGAGGCTCAATTTATTGGTTATCTTATTTTCATATATTGCATAATATACCAAATAGGACATAGCAACATGAAAGACAGTATAGATCAATCTCTCATAAACACTGAATATGATAGCAATGCTGAAATCACTTTCTATGTTGGATAGGGATAGCACAACAATTTCACCAAAGGACCAACCTAGACCAAATAGAAGGGGCATGAATTTACGATCCTTTTTCATATCTGATTTGAGAATGAATAAAAATCGGATGGGTTCCATGAAAATTGCTGATAGGATTGGTCCCCATATCAGCAATTTGTAGGTGAAATTAATGGGTAGCAGGGATAATTCTTCCTCAGTTATAATATTAAAATCAACACCATCACCAATATATATCACTGTCTTGACGATTTGGAGCACGATTGTGTATAGCAGGGCAATTATAGACCCAAATGCACCAATCCAAAAATATTTGACTAATATAATACTAGAATATTTCGATTTGTTATAATATTTGATTAGGTAAATAAAAAAACCTAGAATTGCCAGATTGTATATAAGGAAAGGGAAAACGGTTGCCATGAAATCACATTAACTGATAAATCTCAGAGAAAATTAATGGTATAAAGAACTACTATGCAATATAAGAAGAATCCCTAAATTTTCAAAAAGATTTTACAGTTACAGCTCAGATATAGGTGGATATCCACATGATCAGATAAAGACTTAACAAAATGGTCAAGATACTTCTCTCAAGCTTTAATTTATTATAATTGATATTATACGCATTGTTTAGTATGACATAAAATATCTGAAATATAATACTAATGAGTATCCAGGTAAATTCATTAATTTGAACTGAAATAAGATAACTTAGCAGATATAGAGCAATTATTATTATGAAACTGGGAATAATTGAGAACAAAGCAATGATGACCTGTTTCTTATCCCAGATCTTATTTTGCACAAGACTTGGTAATTGTATCAAGATAACAATCAAAATCGTTATTGTTATGTTAATTAACCTGAACTGCCAATCAGTCAGCTCAGCTGAGGATCTGACAATCATGGGTCCCAATAAAATCACCTGTAAACTGGCAGACAAATAAACTGCTAGTAATATAACCACGATTGCTAAAATTAGCATGTAATCAGAATAATTTAGTATCTGATCCACTAATTTCAATCCATAAGTGGAATATGTATCGATTTTTTGAACTTTCAATTTGACTTTATCTGATTTCAAGAACCATTTGCTTACCTCAAATCCCTCCTCGGTGAGTATGTAATGGCTCTCATCATTTTGTGTGACCAGTGGTTTTAATGTGTTTAAATGGTGATATAATGTTCCAGTGGCAATCTTCCACTCCTTAGACATTATTGAGAATGATAAATATCCATTGGAAAATATTTCAGATAAGATTCTTCTTCTAACTGGATGTGCTAGAATCGAAAATATCTGATCTTCCTTCAATGGAATATTTTCATTCATTATTATTTCCTCAAATTAGATTGAAATATTTGAATACTTAACTTATTTTCTCTTTGATCGGATAATTAAAGCCGGTATGACGAGGAATAAGCCAGTTGCAATTAGAGTAGATGAGATCAATGCCCCTTTAGACAACTCAGGAAAGATTTGCAGAAGATTGGTTACTAGTTGATTATCAGCCTGATCAGTGTCAGTTTGACTGGTATCGATTACTGAGTTTTGATCCGTGGTATTATCATCATCCACAATTGTACTGGTGAACCCAATTGTTGGGTCATGAACCATTAAGCCTTCAAAGTGCTCATATGCAAGATATATCTTGGGACTCTCACCGAGTTGTTCCTCTCCTTGAGATATGCCCACATGTCTCTCACCATTGCTATCATTAGCAGATGATTCTGAATGGAAGAATGCTTCTCCAAACTCTAACCTGTATCCATCTTGCTTGATCTCTTTATTATCAGTGGTCAGCAATTTGAATGCAACAACCAACAATGCATCATCATCGGTAAAATTGTAATTATTCATCACAATATCAAATTTCAACTGTGTTTCGTTAGCAATATCCATATGTACTCTGAATTGAATTAGTAGATCATTATCATTTACATCGTTTGGACTGCTTCCAGGACCATCAGTGGGCACTGAAGTGATATTGAAGTTTATCTGCTCTAGATTTCCATCAGTACTGTTGACCAGATCAAATTCGCTGAAGTCCCAGGTAAAAGATGTGAGTGAAATAATAGAATTGGGGACCAATTTATCCTCTCCGAGGGTGTATGCTCCATCACTGTCATTGTCAAGGATCTCAAAAACTGAATCTAATTGTAATTTGTAAGTATCGGTATCATTTCCTGGTTGCCAGAAAAAGAACTGAGGCACATTAGTATCTCCTCTAATTTCCACTACAAGAGAATCTGTTTCTAATGTAGTCAAACCTGTCTGAGTCACAATACCGATTCCTTGACCAGAACTGGGTATGATGGAACCAAGTAGTAATAACATAAGCACAGGTATTATAATCTTCAAATGTTTCATTTTCTTTACATCTCTGCGAGTTTATCCTCATATAAACTATATGGAGGATTATATAAAATATATCACTTACTGTGTACTAGAACAATACCTCTATTGCACTAGAAGAGGCTTGAACAGGGGTTTGAGATATATTTCGAGTGATCACTGACTGATTAACCAATGCATTCAATTACGAGGCTTGAATTGCAGATAATTACTCATATTTCTGATATGTTTCTATATTACAGATGCCACATAACTGAATTCACTGTATACCTATGAACTAATAAATATCCAATCACCAAAACCAAAGTTTTTGATTATAATACATTCTTATAAATAGATGATTAAGACTCCAAGTGATAGTATTGCTGAGATAATAGAGACCATGCGTCCCCGTCACGCCAATCCCACGTGGGATAGTATGGATAAGATAGAACTGGGAAACGTTAACGGAGGTGCCATTTTGAATTTGATTGATAATGCGGCAGGTCTTGCTGCAATTCGTCATTGTAGGTCTAGGGTGGTAACTGCATCCATGGATGAGATGCACTTCCTGAATCCTGTAAAAGTGGGTGAGTTATTAATTCTAAAGGCACGGGTTAACTATGTGGGTAGAACATCCCTTGAGGTTGGAGTACACGTTGTAACCGAGAATTTGAGTACGGGGATCCAGAAAACAACAGGTACTGCTTTGTTAACATTTGTATGTTTGGATGATGAAGGAAAACCCAGCGAGGTACCTCTCATGAATTACTTGACAGAAGAAGACAAATTAATTTATGACGAAGCCCAAATTAGAGTACAACAAAGAAAAGATAATCGTAGAAATAGAATTAAATAATAATAAAAAAATCTTCATAATTTCGCGGAGATATTTCGTTTCTTATTACTAAATCTTTTTATTTACCTCAGACCCCAAAAAATTTAGTTATTATGTCAAATCTAATTCCGACAGAAGACAATCCACATCCGTTATTAAAATTAGAGGGAGAGGAAAGACGTAATTTTGCAATAAGATCATTATTATTCACTGTTGCATTTACTGCCCTGTTATACATTCTTCCAAATTACTTTTTCTTGGAAAATATAACAACCCAATCATCTTATTTTGTACTGGACATGTTTGGTTTCCATCCGAGATTATTTATTTTTGAAGATAATCTGACCAGATTAGGTCCTATTGATCAGTTTTTGTACGGCCTTTATGATTCGGCTAGAGCTACATATCCATCCATATCAATCGAGACTGGTTATAGTCGTTCAAACTATCTGATTGTTAGAGCTTGTACAGGAATGCAGGCTGGTGCCTTACTGTTGGGATTGATCTGGAGTACGCCTGCAACAACCCATAATAGAATTCGTGCATCCTACACAATAATGATTGCACTACTAATTGGTAATGTACTTAGAATTGCAGCTATGATTGCTATGACCACACTATTCATCGAAGATTTTGGACTTAATTATGATGATGCCTGGCATTATGCGCATGATGTCCTAGGCCGGCCACTGGGATTCTTTGGTACCATTGGTTTTACCGCGTTAATAGAAGTTAGGGGTGTAAGAATACTCGATACTATCACCGTCTGGATTGATACATTGCTGGGTAGCAAGAAGAAGAAAAAAGATGATACTAAAGAAGATGATGTAAAAGAAGATAGTGCTGAAGAAGATAATGCTGAAGAAGATAATGCTGAAGAAGATAATGCTGAAGAAGATACTACTGAATCTAACTAGGGTTTCCCATTCAAGAATTTGACAACTAGCTCATTGAATTTTTTCGGTTTTTCCACATAAGCCATATGGCCACAATTATCGAAAACATGGAGCTCTCCCCCTAGCAATTGAGAGGCATTTTTTGACTGAATGACTGGTATTACCTGATCATTATTACCCCAGACGATCATAACAGGAACTTTATTTTTCTTAATTTCCTTGGCGATCCCTTCCATCAATTGTTTTGTGTCATCTGATAATCCTGAAAATGAGATCAAATGATTAAAAATATATCTGTAAGCTCTTCTAATTCCATGATCCTTCTTGTAGATCTCCCCATCATCAATTATCTCATCGGGTATATCATCTGGATTATGTACTATACTTTTCCATGCCTTTCTGCCCTTATTGAATGTTAGATATTTATTATTCACCAACCACGGAAACACTACATTCATTATGGGAAGCGATGCGATTCGATATCCAAGGTAAAGACCAGTTCCAAATCCTGCGGGTGATACCAGAATTAATGCTTGAATTGTATCCTTGAGAGTCTCCCACAATCCGATACTCAAACCAGCTCCAAATGAATTTCCGATCAATGTTATTTTTTGGTATTTATTTTCCTTTATCCAGTTTAATAATGCATAGCTAAAGGTTAACATTGAGTATTCGATGTTTTTTGGCTTATCACTGCCCCCGAATCCTATATTGTCCACTGCTACTGGCCAATAACCAGCCTCATAGAGAGGGAATAGATTTTCCTTGTATGATTCTGCAAAACCACCAATACCTGGGACGCAAATGATCACATGATCTCTTCCATTATTATCAGCATCAAGCTCAATGTGTCTCATTTTAGCAGGAATGTCCTCAATGATAATTTCGGTGAATACATCTTTGTATGATTGCATTATCTATTTGAGAATCAGTATTCATAGTATAATATTGTATACTAAGTTTTGTGAATCATTGTGAAACTAAATACCTGCATTATCTGTAAAAGAAAGTACAATAGGGAATTCTAATCTTCCTTATCAAAAATAATTGAAAAAATAAAAATAGGAATATAGCCACTTGAGATTATTTAAAATCATGAACAATATTTGAATATCAAGTATGTCGGAATTCTCGGTTGAAGAGTTGAAAGAACCCACAAGTTTAATCTTGTTAATATGCCTTGCATGGGTGATAGTTGTCATTTTTGATGGACTTGATCCAAGTAGATACATATTTGTTGGGCTTATGCTTGCAGGTTCACTGATCTCATTATATTATCAAATTATGGCAATAAAGACAAAAAATAGATTGTATAATTCCCCTCTTTACATCTATGTCCTTTTCTTCAGTGGTATCACATCTTACACAGAAAAAGGCTTGATCTTTACTTTTATCACTTTTTCACTTCCTCTCTTTAGGTTGGGGGGATTAATTCTCCTCCCCACCCTTTTAATCTGGCTATTTCCAAAGAGTACAGAGCAATTTTTCAAGGTACAGTCAACTAGTAGAGAAGAAAAAATAGGTAATACTTGGAAGGTTGGAATAATAATCCTATATGTTGTAAAATATCTAGAATTAAATCAGAACTATGAATTCTTAATTCTCATCCCCATGATTGTTGAACCAATTATGCTTGGGATTGGTAACAGGGGTAAATTACCCATGTTGACATTACAATTACAAAAAGAAATTCTGGCCAAATTTTCCCCTCATTTGAGTCTACTCAGATCTGTGATGCTGATACAGCTTGCATTTATCACATCTTTCCTGAACGCAAAAGTATGGATATTATTACTGATGCTTTTCATCACCGCAATACTCATCTCCCTTCTGGGCACATTTATTTATCAATTCTCGGATGAAAAATCTGAAAAATCTGAAAAATCAAGAGAAGAGGCCATTCATGATATATTTGGAGATGATTTTGAATACCCTGATAGCAAATCAGAGGTTGATGATACTCTTAAATTAGATAGCTCAGAAATCCCTCCGGAGGTCAGTTTAATCAGAGATTCTGATAAAATCAAAAGTGTTGCATCTTTACAGTCTGATGAATCAGGTCTTCCAACCATTAAATCTGAAGCCATTGGTCATGATGTAACCGGGGATGATCTGCCATCAAAAGCATATAGGCTTGGAAGGAAAATCAGAACAGAGATAAAGAAACCAAAGTATAATCTCTCAAATATTTTGGCCACACTCAGAAATGATTCATTTGAAAATGGATATGTTGTGGATCGTTCTGATTATCGTTTTACAAGTGTAAAGGGGGATTTCAATCCTCCTGAGAAACTGGTACTCTTTCCAATAGATCTTGGTCAATTTGATTACAGAAGGCATGGTGAGGTATTATTACTGGGTTTCAACAAACCCAAGATCAAGAAGAATGCCGAAGAGTTCAAGCAAATTGGAGGAAGGAAATTTCTCTTTTCAACAGACTCTAGAGTTACAATTAAGAATTCTAAATCCAAATTTGCAATGGGTGATGAGTTCATACAATTTGAGGATAAAATATTCAATCTGCAAACATTGATAGTTTCCAAGGAAGAATGGGACAGGATGTGTAATTCATTACCACAGTTGGATGATAATTATGATCTCTCCTACACTGGATTCAACAATATTGCTGAGTTGCAGGATGTTCTGACAAATATCGGGGATAAATGGTATGAGGTTCGTGAGAAGGCCAAACTAGTGGCTGCTAATTTTGTCGCCGGATTAATAGGGGCTGAAGATGCGATATTTTACGGGGTCGATGATCTCCTCGGTGAGAAAAAGGATGAGCTTATTGCTGAAGGAGATTATGAACTGTTGGAAGAAGGTGAGGATGAACAGGAAGAAGATCAATAGTACTACACTATTTGTATGAGTGAAAGTGTAATTATTTAATAGAGTGAATGGTTACTAGTAGTATTATGAGTGTAGCATCATCTTCAGCTGCAACTAGCAGCAGTACCGCTTTAGCGTCTAGTTATCGTATCAAATTCAAGCTTCCAGAATTTCTCAAGTTAATTGGTGAAGCAAATCCTCCAAGAATTTACAAAGTATCAGATTTTTACTATTTTGCATTCGATGGTTTCATCATGTATTGCAGTGAATGCCAAGACGATGATCTGATGGGTTTCACCATATTCAAAGCAAAAGAGTTCTCAAATGTCCAATGGCAAAAAACTTGATTTGGTTTTATAAATTTAATTATTATTAGTATAATGAATATAGGCGTTCGCCTTCCAACTTTAAACAGATCTACATAATTAATTA
>DAOUUM010000046.1 GCA_030668165.1 Candidatus Heimdallarchaeota archaeon | reverse complement strand
GCCTGTCTAAATGGAGTAGTGGTGACATCATCTCGCCAGAACGTCTGAGATTAGTTAATTTCAGCGTTTAAAATTATGTATATACATTTTTGATGATGTATAAACTCAGACTATTTATTGTTGTATTTTTTATTGATCTCTCAATCAAATCCTTCAAGCTATTAACAAATATATTTAAGGTCAAAATCCCTTATTTTATTATAATGACTGTTCAAGAAGAAAAAAAGAAAAAAAAGAAGGGATTAATGTCAAGAATTGGGGATAAGATAAAGGGAGACACCAAGGATGAACTGGTGCTCGACACCTTATCCGAGCTAAAGGGTATTGTTGGTTCTATGAGAGGTGTCTTTGATCAGTTTGAAGATGGTTATGAGCAACAATTGGAAGAGGAAAGAACCACATGGGGAAAACTCCAATCAAAATTACCAAAATTTATGCAATCCACTGATATTAAGAATGAAGAAAGAAGGATGACTCGAATCAAAACCAATAAGGATACGTTGGAGGATCTTGAGGATAATTTCTCCAAGCTAGAGATGGTTTTAACCTCATCAACCGCAACAATAGAATCTATGAGTGAGGCATATCTTGACTCTGCAATTCCAGGTGAGAAAAATCAAAAAGCCCTTGATGACCTAGAGCAGAGAATGGACGATGTCGAAAACAATCTCGGTTCTGCTTTGGATGGCATTAATGTACACATTTCATTGATAAAAACAGCTTTGGATAATATGGCTGCTCAATTGGATGAGCAAGGGGTGGTTTTGGAGGGCATTGATGATAAGATTGATGTGATTGATGATAAGTTAGATGTTGCACACAAATTACTGGAAAAGATAAGTAAGCAGATTACAGGTAATCGCTTAATGATGCTGGCCATTATTGGTGGGACCGTATTTCTTGTATCTCAATTTCTCAAATAATAGTATGATAATGTTACCTAGGTAGAAAATATAAAATATCATTGAAAAAAGGGAATATTAGTGCAGAATGTAGTATTTATTGATGTTGATGGGACACTCACCACATCGTTATCAGCATGGGAACTTGCACATCACCATTTCGCGAAAGTTGATCCAACAATAATAGATAAGATGAATGCAAATACCAAGTTATATTATCAGGGAAAAATAACCTATAATCAATGGGCAAAATTGGATGTTGGATTGTGGATAAATAGTAAATATGAGGAACTTGAAAAGGCATTACTACCCCCAGTATTGATCAATGGGGCAAAAGAAGCTATTAAACTATTAAAAGATCATGGGTTTACCGTGGTGCTTGTATCAGGAGGTATTGATATTCTGGTCGATGCAGTTAAAACCGAAATAAATGCAGATTTGTCATATTCTAACAGGATAGGACATCAAAATGGCATTATAGATGGCTCACTCTTGATAGAGGTTGGTGATTCGAAGGCTGATACTCTTGATGTATTCTCTCAAACGTATGATTATGATGTATCAAAGGCCTATGCCATCGGCGATAATACAAATGATATTGATATGTTTAAAGAGGTTATGTATTCATTAGCGATTAACACCGAGATCCCAGAAGTAATTGATAATGCATCTAACCATATAATGACTGATAATTTTCTAGATGCTGTACAAATAATAATCAACCATAAAAATAATAAATAGTAATTTTACTCAATTCCCCTATTATTTCTTTCTTATCCTAATTGAATTCTATTTCTGCAAGCAATTTACTGAATGCCACCTCAACATTATATCCCGTTAGGGCTGATGTGGACAGATAAGATATCGTAGATCCCAGTTCTTCTTCTAAACTTTGTATATACTCAAAAGCTTCTATTTCAGATACAGGGTCCCTTGAAACCTCTCTCAGATCGTCTTTATTGCCTAGAACAAATACTCTTAGTTTGGAGTGCAGATTGGTTCGTATCTCATCAAACCATTTAGCAATATTTTCAAAAGATTCTCGATTATTAATATCGAAAACAATAATTATTCCCTGGGTGCCCATATAATACTGCATTCGGAACATTCTTGATGCATCATCACCAGCTAGATCATAAATTGATATTACCTTTTCTTGAATATTCTTGATAGAAAAATCTGCTCCCAAAGTTGCTGCATATGTTTCTTGAAACCCCTCACCCATATATCTCTTGCGCAAAGAGGTTTTTCCCACCCGGGAATCACCAATTAATAGCAATTTGATTTTATTCCGCCTAACAGACATGTGGAAGCAATTAAAAATTGTAAGCCCAATATATAAGAATTGGGGGCGAATTTATCCATATACGCATGGATTTCGGTTATTAAACCATATTATTTGAAATAGGTGCAATTTTATTATTGACTTGGGAATATAGTATGTTCTATGAGCTTTAGTTACAATATGGATATATGATGACCTCAATCTTTAATTATTTTTAGGTTTGAAATTTAGTATGGGACTTCAAAGCTTGATTGTTGTTGATAAAATATCAGGCATACCCCTATTTTCTCATGATTTTCAGAAAATTTCAGATAATGATGAAACTGAGAAAATACTAATTTCAGGAGTACTTAGTGCCATCCAAGCATTGATGGCTGAACTGAGTTTGGGAGAATTAAATGTTGTTCGAACTGAGAAGTATCAATTGATTGGTTATGAGAGTCCACGCTATAAATATTTTTTAATTGGTGATTTTGAGAATTTAGAGATGATTTATGCAATGATTCAAGAGTTCGCTTCTTTCTTTGAAAAAGTTCAATTGGAGACGGGGCTCCCCGGAATTGTTGATGAGGTCAAATCAATAGCTAGACAAAAAATATTATTCTTGCAATCAATATACGATAAGTCAAAATTTAATGTATCAATTTTTAATTATTCACAACAATTTGGCATTAGCGAAATATCTCAGGAACATAATATCATTGTTGATAGTTATCTAGCCTCTTATATGGCCTCTTTATCCAAAACCGAGATATCAACTGATCATTCGTTCTATTCAATTTTAATAAACAATGGGCATCTGCTGGGATTGATTTTCAACGATACAGATGATTTGTCAGATGATATATCAATTCTATGTTTGTACTTTGAGAAGTCCGAATTATCAAAAATAATATCATACAAGCATTATTTCATCAATATGGGATATGAATTGCTCCTTGGAAGCATCAATGTGATAGTAGACAATTCAATCGATGCCTCTATTAAAGAAACTATTATCCAAAGTTTCATCAGAGATTTAGATCAGAAATTTGTGAATTATGTACCAAATGAAGAACTGATGGGATCAGAGACTTTATTTGAGGTATTCAAGGAACAAATTGCAGATATTGTAAGCACCGCACTTCTTGGTAAACCAATAGCTATTGCAGCAGATGAAATATCAGCAAAATATATTATAGATTTTATAGTTTACATTACATCATTATCTGATGCATCAATTGAACAAGAATTGCAGTTCCCAAGACGATTTATATGGTGTCCTCCTGGATTTGAAGAAAAGTATTCTAGCATGGGCTATACAATAATAGATTTGGAAAATATTTTATTAGTGGGAGAATTAAAATCTGATTATATGACCTCATTTTATAAAGGTATTGAAAATGATGCCAATATCCAGCAGATAATGCAAATTAGAGATAAAAGTATATATCTAATAGAGACAGCTGAGTCAATTTTCAAACGGATTGGAAAGGGAGCAAAATTTGATAAGATCTTAAATTATCTCGAAAATGATGAGAGAGAATTTATACTTGAGATGATTAATTGGTTAAAACCAGAATTATTGGGTCATAGAATAACTGAAGTAAAAGATAAGACCATCCATTGGTAAAATACACTACCTCGAAATATTAGCATGGAGTAAAAGTTTGACAAAATTCAAATCATGGTGTCACAATAATTAGTTTGTTCAATTTACTTTTAATTTAATTTAATCAAATAGAGTGACTGTGAACCTTAATATTTTAATGCATGTTCATCTGACTGTGGAATATGGCTATTCAAAGTTTCATGATTGTGGATAGGAATTCGGGAGTTCCACTTTACTCGAATAACTTTGAACTACAAGATGAGGATGCTGAAACAGATCAAGTATTGTTTTCAGGTTTAATGACCGCTATTCAATCATTGATGGAGGAACTCACTTTTGGTAATTTAAATCAGATACAGACTGAAAAATATCAGATTATAGGTTTTCAGACTGAAAAATACAATTATTTCATTGTCGGAGAATTTGAAAGTACAGAATTCATCTATGCGATATTGACTGATGTTGGAGAATACTTCGAGAAACTAAGAAAAGACAATGAAACAGGTGGACTAGATGAGGATGAGAATTATTTAATCACTGAAAAAATTAAATATTTTAAAAATCTATCAGAGAAATCCAATTATAAGGTGTCAATCTTCAAATATTCAACGAATTTAGGTTTAGAGGAAATAACAAAAGAAAAAAACTATATAGTAAACTCATTTTTAGCTTGTTATTTTTCAAAATTAGCTAATACCTATCTCAAGAAAAATCATTCTTTCTACAATATTTTAAGCAATGGTGGGACCTTACTAGGTTTGACCTACTTAGATACCAGAACTGATTCTAATGAAGTTATAATAATTTGTTTGTATTTTTCATCTACTACATTTTCAAGTATTATTAGTTACAAACATAAATTTACGAATTTGGGTTTGGATTTGCTAAGTGCAAATATAGAAATGATAACAGATCAATCAACGGATTATTTGATAATGGAGGAATTTATTAAGGAATTTGCCCTTCGACTTGAGGGATCCATGGTTGATTATATTCCTACTGAAGAATTATTAGGGGTTGAAACCCTTATAGAAATATTTGAGGAAAAAATCGCTGACGTTATCAGCACAATAATGCTTGGTAAGCCAATAGCAATTCTTGCGGATGAAATATCTGCAAAATATATTATGGATTTTATCGTTTATATCAGTGGACTTTCAGATGCTTCAGTAGATTTAAAAAATGATACTCCTCGTAGATTTATTTTGTGCCCTCCAGACAGGATTGATTTTTTCACAAAACTGGGATATGCCGTCCTAGATCTTGAAAATGTTGAATTAATCAATGGTCTAAAATCTGATTATTTTGATCAAATATATCTTGATCTTAAAGGAAATGAAACCTATACTCAGGCCAATAAACTCAAATCGGCATGTGAAAGAATATTATTAAGAACTGAAGTCGTTATATTCCAAATTGGAAAAGGTGCAAGGATTAATGATGTATTAAATTTACTTGATGAAAGTGAACGAGGTATCATTGAAGATATATTAAATTGGGTTAATCCATTAATAACAAAAGATCAAATAAGAGTTATTAATGATAAGAAGATTAATTTGTAACTACAGTTTGTAAAATCAATCACTCTTCGATTTCCTCTGATTCTCTATCGAACTAATTGAGCTGGGAACTTATTGTCAATATTTGAAAAGTTATTATTACCCAAATGGTGCCTATTAGTTGTCTAAATTATCTTGTTAAATTGGTTTAAAACAACCATTTGTCCGTGTTTTTGGTACTATTCAAATCAATTACTTTATTATTATTATTAGTTTTTCCTATATTTTATCTACTTTTTATCATTTCGATATCAAGAATATTAAATTTTTGATGTTAATATGTGTGCACAAAGCACTTTTATACTTATATGGCTCCCTGATTCCAATATATTGAGGATTTATTCGGTCCATACGTGTTGAACTAGTTTTATTTAAATAGGAAATATAATATATAACGAATACTAGTCTACTAGGAGATAATCATGAGACGAAATTTACTACTCTCTGCATTTGTATTTTTCCTGTTAGTACTCTCTGTGAGTCCAAATTTTGCTAGTTCAGATAATTATGTGGATATTGATGAAGAACGTCAAAGCCTGTCTACCCTGAATAATATGGATTTTGGTACGAGAGCTGATGTAGGAACCGAACAAATGGCGGAAAGGTCAGACCCTAATTATGAGATCAAGACTGCTAAAGATTTGTATCTTGAACAAATTGAGACAAAAAATATTGCTACTTTAACAAATTCTATTTTTGACTTATTGAAAAGTACACCAAAGGAGAATTATTGGACAGATGAAGCAAATATTATAGTCACTTTTGAATCAAAAGAAAATTTTATTCAACCATATTTTGATGAATATGAAGTTGATTTCTTCAACACACTCCCAATTGCTGTTATGGAAGTTCCAATTGGAGCAATAACTGAAATTCAGGAACTACCAGGAGTATCATATGTATTTTTGGATAGATATGAATCCTTTGTTTCCGAATGGGAGGTTGATCTTAATGGTGATTTCCAGGCACAAACCTATGGTTCAGAAGCAATTGTAGGTGCAAGAGATGTACAGGATCTTGGTTATGATGGAACTGGTATCTCAATAGCCATTGTTGATACTGGAATTGATAAAAATCATCCCGATCTTGATGATCTTGACAATAATCCTGCCACAAATGATCCCAAAGTTATTGCTGAGGCATCTTTTGTAGATTTTGACAATGATGGAGTAAACGATACCGGACCCGAGGATTGGTATGGCCATGGAACCCATGTAGCAGGAATTGCTGCGGCGAATGGACTTCTGGTGGGTATGGCACCAGGTGCCTCCCTAATGAACGCTCGGGTGCTTGATAATAACGGTGGAGCTGAGTGGAGTTGGATCATGAAAGGAATTGATTGGTCTGCCACACAGGGAGCAGACATTATTTCAATGAGTCTAGGTGGATTCTTTGGTGATGTTATACCAATGATGAACTCGGCTGCAGATGCTGCTTATGAAAGTGGATCTCTTGTTGTCGTTTCTGCAGGAAATTCTGGTTCGGAGGATGGTACAATCTCATCTCCTGGTATGAGCAGTCGTGCTTTGACTGTTGGGGCAACTGACATTTACAATGATGTGATAGGATTCTCAAGTAGGGGACCCTCAATCACCGGTATTGTTGATCCAGATATTGTGGCCCCCGGTGTAGATATTTTCTCAACTTTCCCTAATGGAGGTTATGGAGTTGCATCTGGAACCTCGATGTCAGCACCAGCAATATCAGGTATTGCTGCCCTGTTAATGGAGGCAACCAGTGAGAATAATGATGCAGTACGTGCTGCTATGATGGCAACTGCAGATGATCTCGGTAGAGAAGTAAATACACAGGGATCTGGACAGGTGAATGCTCTTGCAGCACTGAATTTCCTACAATCTCCAGAAGTATATGCATTTCCTTCTTTTACTGCTAATTCTGTTTTATCATTGAGTCCAGGAGAAAAATTTGACTATCAGTTTGATGTTTATCTAAATGAAACCATGAGCTCATTAGTTGTTGATGTATCAGCAGCTCTAGCAAGTGATGTAACAGTAGCTGCAATTGATGTTGGTAATAGTGGATGGTTAAGATACACGGTCAGTGTAATCATGCCTGCTTCAGATGTAAATGGAGTTATCACCATAAAAGATGGAGCAACTACGTATTATTCAGCGGATCTATATCTGGAAGCAGATGGCGTTGCTGATGATGCAGGTTCCGGTACAGATGCTGGTGAGACCTTCTCAGGTGCAGTTAATTTGGTAATTGATACTGCATACACTGCAATTATGGGAGAAACAGATGTCTATGATATCTATTCATTCTCAGTCACCAAGGGTAAATCATATCAATTTACAATAAGTGATATTATTGGAGGAGAAATCGATTTAATACTACATGATGAAAATGGAAGTATGTTTGCAATTAGTGGCATGTACTCCTATTACAATGAATCTGGGGAATTTGAGGCATTATCTTCTGGAATATACTACGCAAGGATTATGGGAAGTCAATATTATTATACTGATTCTGATACAGAATATTCACTCAATTACAAGGAAGTTGCTGGTTCCGGTACATCTGGAGACCCCTTAACATTAACAGGTACGATAACTGATACTGGAGTAGATGAAAATTCTAATTCTCTGTATGACTATTTGAAAATATCAATTGAGATTGATGTCGCTGAGGCTGGGTATTACGATATATTCTACTCTATTGCTCAAGATAGAGCTGATTACTCCTTCCCATTGTACACCTTCCATAGTGATTATCTATGGTTTTACTTGGATACTGGTGTTCAAACAATTGATATGATAATTGACGGGCAATCCTTGGCATCGTCAGGATATGATGGTGCATATGTTATCAATGACATTGTATTTTTTGGAGAATCCAACTCGTTCTATCTCTATGGAACTGAATTCTACAGTACTAAAACATATAATCATGATGATTTTGAACCAGGAATTAATGAAATTCTCGATTATACAATCAGTGACAGGGATCTGGATTCATCTGGAAATCCTGAATTTATGGTTTTGGAATTAGAGGTTGATTTCACTCAAACTGGATATTTCTATTTTGATGCTTATTTCTTAACTAAGGATCAGACCCAGTATGTAGCAGGCGTCTATACCAATATAGAAATAGATTCCCCCGGAATCTATACAGTTGAATTCGAGGTGGTTGGACAATCATTACAGGGACTTGGTGATATAGTATTGGCAGGAATCTATGTGAGTTGGATTTGGAGCGGTATCATACCTATATTTGATACCATTACTGAAGAAACCCTTGGGAACTATGATCCCGTATTTGATGTTTCAGTCAGTGATTCAGCCTTAGATGAGGATAGCAATGGAAAGAATGACAGCATTCGGATCAGGTTTGATATTGAATCTAAAATAGATACCTATGTTGACGTTTATACATCCTTTATGTACTCACTCACTAATGAAAGTGCATTACCATTTGGTGTTGGTTATGGTTATGATGAACTCACAGTTGGAAGCAACCAAATTGATATAATCATTGATATGAGAATTTTTAATGCTCATGATTTGACTGGTGAATTCCTTCTGCCAAACATTCAGCTATCCATTTGGCAATATAATTTTGTACATACAATTGCAGCTTATGTCACTGATTATTACGATGTGAATTCATTTGACCTTCCTGATGTCTACTTCGCTGACTTTTATGGTATTTCAACCTATGAAACAGCAGACGATGCTGGATTTGAGTTTACATGGGAGATATATTCAAGTGTTAGCAAAACCGTATACTTTGAGGTAAGTTTCAGTACATATGATACTGAATCTGGTTATTTCTACAACTACATCTATGAGCAAATAACTCTAACTTCAGGGTTGCAAAACATAACCGCCCAGTTAAGTGGTGTGGAATTTTATCGAGATAGATTTATCGGCATTATTGAGATTGAAATGGCCAGTATTAGAGATCCTAATCAATGGGATGAGATGGATTTTGATTACAAAGTTGGCTTACTCAAAAATGTGGATTACCGTGACTATCTTGAATTCCTGCCATTTTACATCAAAGACATATCTCATGTATTGGTTGATGAGGATGAAAATGGTAAGTTTGATTATCTCAATATTGTGATAAATGCCACTGTTAAACGTACTGGGAATTATGATTTCAACATGGATCTCAGTTCTGATTTTGGTTACTACTACTTTTATGACTATTTAGATTTCAATTCAGCAGGAAACAAGACAATTACTATCCAAATTGATGATAGTGATATTGTAAGAAGGGCACTTTATGGTAATGTATATGGTGGGTTATCAGTTTGGGGTGTTGATTGGTATGATTATACTAATTTCCAGCTCAACCTACCTGAGATTAATGCATATGAATACGAATTGCCACTCAAAGATTTGACATACGTTGATGATTATGGCATCAGTACAGATACTGATCCTGAATTTGAGATCCTGGCTATTGAATTTGAGGTAAATATCACCGAAGCCAACTATTACTCAGTTTATATGAGTCTAGAGACCACATTTGAAATGGATGGTTGGAATTACTGGGTAAGTATTTATTCCTGGAATGATCTTGGTTACTTATCAGCTGGTGTACAGCCAATCGTTATTGAGTTCTATACGATGGATATGTCTGATCTGAGATGGATGTCTGAATCCCTTGATGGTGATACTGCATTTGATCTGAGTGTACGTCAATTTGAAGTTAATGACAATCAAGGCAGTTTTTACCTACCATTTGATGAAATCACACTCAATACTTATACATTATCTGATTTTGATTTTTCATTACCCATCACCTTCCTTTCTGCTGAACTAGATTTCGAGGATCAGGATGAAGATGGAGTTGGTGAAACTCTAGTTATCATTGTTACTGTAGAGGTAAATGAAGTGTTGGATATAACATTTAACTATTATATTCAATTCTCGTATAATGATAATTACGATATCATATCAGGATTCAAGAATGTGAGCTTCGAAGAAACTGGAACCCAAGAGGTTAGGATCGAAATTGATCTGGATAATATCTTTTTCGATATACCAGATGATCTCGAAATCTATTACAACGTAGATGCATATAGTGATGAATTGGGTGTGTGGTTTGGCGGAATTACCAATTGGGAAGAGATCGATCTCGCCTCATATGTTTTCACTCCTAAAGTAACAACAACCACTACAATCACTGAAGAGACCACTGAAGATGCATTCCTAAATGCACCTGGTATAATCCTAATTATTTCATCATTCTCAGTTGCGGTCTTATTTAGAAGGAAGAGACTGTAAAAATAACATATAATCAATTTCATTAATATAATTTAACTTTATCAATATTAATAATATTTTAAGCATTAATTTAAATTTAAATTATTTATCCGGAACGTTAAATATTTATTAGTTTGTAATAATATTCTCTTGAACATCAAACAGATGGAATTAACTTATGAGTCTTACTAAATTAACCTTCTTTTTAAAAAGCACAGCTCGTGCACCCACACTAATTATTTTGTTCGTTCTATGGTTAAATCTAATTGGATTTTATCTCATTTTTCATGTTGTATTTTTATTTTTCACATGGTTGGTCCTTACAGGGGTTATTTTAGCACTTATTATTTTATTTCTTTATAGAAGGAGCAAACCCAATCCAGTTATTTTTGCTCATCAAATGAGATCCGATGCTCAACCAGAAATTCAATTTAATTTCGCTTATGTATTGAAATTAACCAAAAAACAGGTAAAAATCAATCGGGTTTACATTTTAGCCAGTATTATTGGACTGTCTCTGGCAATGATTATCATATCGCAAATTTACTTGATCAATGCAACCTATTATCAGGAGGGCTTCGAGAGATACGTAAATAGCGCAAATCCCGCAGCGTATGAGTTCACGATGACAGGAGTTGAGAATCAGCAAGTATTTGACGAATGGGTCACCAAGATTAATTCAGATATAGATCCATTATTGGATGAATACGATATTGATATCAGGACCCACCATACGTATGGTCAGGTTACAGCATCGATAATTCTTGGTGAAGAGGTAGATGAAGGAACGGACCAGCGATGGGTTAATACATTACGATTTAAGACCAGAACCTGGACTCAAGAAAGATTGGATTTTTACAAAAATTTTCCAACATTTAATAAATCGATGGAATTGGATCCAAATGAGAGATTCTTAATAATACCATCATATCTGGCCTTTGGAGATGCGGAATATTATGAATTTGAATTTATTAGGAATAACACTGTTCAGATCCTAGTTGATGCTGCAACACGAGCGTCTATGCAGGATACAATATTCATGAATTTTACTTATTCAATCACCAATTATTGGCAACCACAGGAGGAGGACTATCGATATTTGGTAGATAATCAATTGACTGAATACAGAGATTTGTTGAGAGAAGCAATGTATATTCCGAAAGGACATGAATGGAGTTTTCTGAATAGTATAATGTTTGTTGATGAGCAAAACAGTGGGTATTCTTACAACTTTCATAGAAATTTGTATATTAAAACAATTATTTACACGAATATTCCTTTATTTGATGATATTAGTGTGATTAGCTATGAGGAACAGATAAGGGAGACGATTGCACCACTTAAATCATGGGGCAATCTATGGGCAACAGAGATGACAGTGGTCTATAACCCCGAATTCGATCTTTTCGTCAGTGTTTACTCACCCCTGAGAAAAGCGATCAATACCTTCTCAGAAAGTATTGGTCCTTTGAAAGAGTATATTATTGTGATATCTTCACCTTTGGTGGCTATCTCGCTATATCTTGTTCATTTTTCGATTAATATCGTACAAAAAAGGAGAGATAATGTGGTAAGTACAATGAAACAGAGAGGAACATCAAATTCACAGGTTCAGATGATGATGGTGGCAGAAATTCTGGTGGGTGGAACGAGTGCATCCATCGTTGGAATGATACTATCCATCCCCTGGACAACCCTCTCCCTGAAATCATCAGGAATATTAGAATTTGGTGCAGAAGGTGTTGGACTGGTTGTACCGTACTCTTGGTATATTGTGATACCCATAATTGGATTCTTGATCGCATTTGATCTTCATGTTCTAAGTATACTGGGATTGGCTAAAATCACGACAGATTTCTCAGTAAATAAAATACTGAGAGAAAAACAACCACTCTGGCAGCAGGCCTATCTTGATGTAATTGTTTTTGCTACAAGCTTATCATTTTGG
>DAOUUM010000204.1 GCA_030668165.1 Candidatus Heimdallarchaeota archaeon | reverse complement strand
TGAAAAATGTACGGGCAATCAGTAATAGACCCGCCTTCACCATTGTTGATGAGTGTAGTAGTGCTGATACTGGTGTTGGTCCTTCCATTGCTTCCGGGAGCCAACCAAGTAATGGTACCTGGGCACTTTTTCCAATTGCTGCTCCGAATAGTAGAATCGCAGGAACTGCAAAATCAGCAAATACCAGATCACCTTCATGTAACATATGTTTCAATGTCACATAATCCAGTGTCTTTGCCTTGGCATAGGTTAGGGCTATGGCCATAACGAAGGCAACATCTCCTACTTTGTTGTAGAGGAAAGCTTTCTTACCAGCAGCAGCTGCAGATTTCTTCGGCCAGTAGTATCCAATAAGTAGGTATGAACTGACACCAAGTAGTTCCCAGAATATAAAACTGGTCAATAAATTACTGGCGATGACAAAACCAAGCATGGAACCCGTGAAGAAATTCATGGTACCAAAGAACCTGGTATATCCACTATCTTGTTTCATGTAATCAGTTGAATAGATATGGATCAATGTTGCAATTGTGGTCAGCACAAAGAGCATGATTATACTCAGTGGATCTGCCATGAAACCCCAGTTAAAGGCGGAATCTACCATGGGTAAAAATGCGGTCTGACCCACGACAGTATCAACTGTTGCATGCTCTCCAAAGGTTACATATTTAGTAAAATAATTTATCATTGCAACTAGTGAGAGGAACCATGATATTGTCATTCCTGCTACACCTATCCCTCCAGCAATGTTTTCACTAATATTTTTCTTCTTGGAAAGCTCAAAGACACGAGCAATCATAAGTACTGCTCCCGTAATAAACGGAGTCACTACCACAAAAATCAGTGTCCAAATCAATCCACTATCTTCGACGAATAATTCTGTACCTGACATCTAAATCAACTCCACATCTTTTGGTTCTTTGAGAGAGATGATATTTCCCACATCAATCTCACCATAGTTTCTGAATACTGACAGGAAGATGGCCAAACCAACAGCAGCCTCAACAGCAGCAACTGCAATTATTATTAGTATAAAGGACCAACCCTCATATTCAGTTAGACCGAAAACACCATTGAATGCAATCATGCTCAGATTAGCAGCATTAAGCATTACCTCGACTGAGATCAATATTCTAACAGCATTTCTTTGCGTTAATACACCATATAATCCTGATGCAAACATGATTGCTGATAATCCTAAATAGTATTCCAAGGGTATCATGTGAGTACCTCCTCACCTTTTAATCTGAGAAGAACCTCTTCGCTGAGATCCTCTATCTCCTCCTCTCGGATTGCCAGTTTAACTGAACCAAGAATGGCAGTCAGAACCAATAATCCCATAACAATAATCACCATGGCCATATCATCCCATATATAGGTTGCAAAACCAGTGATCTGTGACCAGGCCTCCGCATAGGTTCGACCAACATCTGCCAGTTCGCTTATCTGGGGATAAGCACTGTCAAGAACTGAATTCAGGATGAGGAAAACCATATTGGCTGCAAAAATCACGTAAATAATAAATTGTGAAAATGTGGCTCGGACAAATCCAAGTAATGAATTATCAAATCCTAATTCATCATGCTCGGTTAGAACCGCTGCAAATAGTAATAGTACAGCAATACCACCAGAATAGATTGATAACTGGAATACAAACAGTATTTCAGAATTGGCCAATAGGAATAGTATTGACACTCCAATCAGCATGAGAATTAACCAGTATGCAGATTGCATAACTTTCTCAGATCTGAGAACCATAACGATACAAAGTAAAATGTATACCGCTATGAAAAAGAAAATAAATTGTGTAAAATCAAATGCCATTAGTTCCACCATCCAAATACATCAACCTCGGGTCCTGCCAACATTGCTAACATTGCAGCAAGACTAACTGGTATGAGGTATTTCCAACCGAGAACAAGGAATTGATCTATTCTAAACCTTGGCAGGGTGGATCTTAACCAAGCAGCAACAGCCACCAGGATATAGGCTTTAATTGTGAGCGAAAGAAGGGTAACAATCCAATGTGAACGGAATGGATCCAAAGCTGGTATCCATCCAGAAGGAATTGGTAAAGGATCGTATCCACCGAAGAACATGTAGATAAGAAGCATGGAATTGACAAACAGGTGAATATACTCAACCATCATTAGCAATGCAAGTCTCCAACCACTAAACTCAGTTCGGGGTCCCATAACAAGACTTCCCTCATCCTCGGGGATATCAAAAGGAACTCTCTCAGTCTCAGCAACACCTGAGATGAAGAAGATAAAACCTGCAACAGCACCGAAACCTGCATATCTGAATATGAACCAACCGTTTTCTATCTGAAATTCGGTGATCTCAATCAAATTCAAGGATCCAGTAACTGCAATAATTCCCAGCACTGAAATAAGCATGGGGATCTCATAGGCAATCAATTGTCCTGCAGATCTGAAACCTCCAAGTAATGAATACTTAGAATTACTTGCCCATCCACCAATCAACATAAATGGTGGGAAAAGTGAGAATAAGGCAAATACATAGAGGAATCCAATCGTGAAATCACCACCAATCATACCCGTTCTTCCAAATGGAAGTGGAGCGAGACTGACGATTGTTGCAATCGTTACAACAGAAACCGATAATAGAAATCCTAGTTTATCTGCACCGATTGGTCTTGTATCTTCCTTCAATAATAATTTGACGGTATCTGCTGGTATTTGCAGGATTCCCCTCCATCCAACATATACGGGTCCTCTTCTACCCTGCATTCTGGCCATGACTTTTCTCTCCACCCAGGGAGCAAAAAGCTGGTTGATTAAAATGTAGGCACCGAAAAGGAGTGCTGCAACGCTTATCAAAACCCAATTTGGGATAACAATATCTGTTCCCTCAAATAGGAATGCAAATGGTACTTCGGGATTATAGTCGTTCATAATTTCCTTCCTTCTATAAATCGACCAATAGCGAGGTATCTCAGCCATCGACCATCTTGATTATATCTCCATCGAAAAAAGTGAGTATATAATTCCGTTTATCTTGTAATCAGTTATTGTTTACATCTAATTGACTTATGCATAAAATACTAATTACCCTTAATAGAGTAAATTGTGAATTGCTAAATTACTTGTATAAATTAAATTGAATCAATACTGTTTTCTAATTTGTATTAAAATCATTCTTTGAATTTGGATAATCAATATTTACCGCTCTTCTTATTAACGAACAAATCTCATATGTTCCATTACTTTCACTTCTGCAAAAGTCTGACTGAGAGTCATGGAGAATTTCTTTGCTTCCTGATCCTTGGTGGAAATCTCTGTTTTTTGAACAGATTTGTTCCAGGTGACGGGTTTTCGAATAGTTCGCATCTTGTTGAATAGTGTTGATGTTGCAGTTGCCATAATTAACTAAGGATCAATTTCCTATATGAAATGATCTCTAGAGATAATTTGTATAAACTAGGGGTGATTTTGAAACGGATTACATAATTCGAATTTTTATTTAAACCGCGGGATAATTACGCTTTTCGTAATAGAGGTGTTTGTGGTTTTAATAAATATAATATTAGGTATCTGGGGATTATCAATGAAAATTTTGCTATTCAATTAATATCTGAGAATATTATTTGTAAGGCGATTTACTTGATAATTGTATAGTATAATTTGTTAAAATGGGTGCACTGAAAATTTATTATTGGATAAATTTGATGATTTACTCCCTGAAAACTAATTATATCCAAATAAATTGATAAAATAAAATAAATTATAAATTTCCTAGTAAAACTCTCCGCAGATTATTTATTGTGAAATTTCTCAAAATTAAATCGTAATCCGATTATCGAAAATTACATATATGGCTGTACAAGGGAAGGAGCTCAAGAATAAATCAAATAAGATAAAATTACTATCAATACGTTGTTCGTCATAAAGCGCCAAATACAAACAAAAATTGGACTACATTTATTTTTTCCTTTATATATTAATACCATTTATTTAGTAAAATCTATATAATTATTTTCGCTAAATCCTCCTTGAGCTCAGTAACGAGGAGATCAAGCCCTATATCGTCCTTGGCACTCAAAATAAAATGATTATCTATCAGGTTGGGATTATTGAGATATTTCTTGACAAGGGAGGTTAATCCGATAGCAGAGGCTTTATCTATGGCATCTGCCTTCAATCCGACAAGATATTTCTTGGTTTGGTAAAAATTCTTGTTCAGTTTTGCTACCTCGATCCAATCATCAATTTGACGCATCGATGATGGATTTGAAGTATCATAACAGAATAAATATGCACTGGAACCCTTTACCATATCGTTGAAAATTCCGGCATCCTTGTAGTGACTCTGACCGGCATAATCCCAAATTTGCAATGTGATTGGACCAATAGTTGCCTTCACGACGTGGAAGTCGATTCCTCGAGTGCTTCTAATGTCGTCCTTAAATTCATTTTTTGCCATTCTTACGCCTAAAGATGTTTTTCCACTTCTAGGTGTTCCCAAAATTGCAATTTTATGTATTCTTGTTTTAGTTTCTTCTTTATCCGACATAATCCCTACAATGCAAAACACTGATTTATTGAATAAAATACTATCGAATAAGAATTAGCAAAACAGCAAGCGAATTTGAAGAAAACTGGCTATTAAAAAATTATATCTCTGAAGAAATATATGAAAATAAAAAATATAGTATAACAGATTTGTTGACTTCTATGATCAAATAATTTCGAAATTATTTTATGGTACTATTAATTTATTCCACACGTAAAATGGTATTTCCAAGATTCCCCCAACGAATAGATATTGATTTTCAGTCATAAAAAGTTGATAATACTGTGAGATATATTTATTATACATTCTTAGTTAACGTCACAATATTGGAGAAAGTGTAATGAGTGATGATAATGACACCAAAATATCATTCAATTCTATCCCAGGAAGAATTATCAGATGGATTGAACAGTCCTATTCACGAAGAGTCCTAGTCAGCATTATTGTGCTCATACTTAGCATTGTGATCAATCTAACCCTGTTGGTTCCACTTGGTCAGAATAGGTTCTTATTCATTTTGGTGGCAATGGTTTTCTATGTTTACATTCTAAGTCCGAGAGATTCTACCATATTAACCATAATAACTGGAATTATTTTCTTAATTTTTCATGAACTAACATCTGATTTCTTTCCACGAGATTTAATATCCCCCATAGTCCCGATATTCGTTTTCTCAGCCATGGCTAATCTTCTCGCAACCAGTATTAATAGACGTAGAAAATTGGAGCAAAGAGTCATTAAACTGGCTCAATTTGATGAATTTGCCCTGGAAGGAGTATGTGTTCTCTCCAAAACCATGATTGTAGATCATAATTTTGCCTTGGTGAGAATACTAAATAAAACAGGTACATCGCTTATTGGTGAATCGATATTAAAATACTTGGCTAGTGAAGATAGAGACCAAATTCATGGGTATATGGCAAACGCAGAAGATTTTATGTTAAATACCAAAATACTACGATCCAAGTCACAAGTAGACGTAATTCTATTTTATAAAGTATTTGATGAATTCAAAGGTACTCTATCCATTATCGAAAGGGACAAGAGTGATCATAATATAGTTGATTACCAAAAATTCTTCGGATTTTACGATACTATCTCAGAAATTGCAGATATTGGAATAATTGAACGTGATATGGGTGACTTGCTGGTTGAGCTAAATGTGTTGAAAAAGAAGGGTATTGAAGATCTTGAGTCCTATCTAATAGAGAATTTAGAAGAGGCAATGTATCTGTATTCACAATTCAAGATAACAAAGGTGAACAAAGAGGCGATGAGGATATTCCAGGTAGAGAATGAAGAAAGTATGACCGACTTCTTCAACCAGAATTTAGACACTGGTAATATGGATTACATTTTATCACTAGATCGAATTTACCGTGGAGTGGAGCAATATG
>DAOUUM010000124.1 GCA_030668165.1 Candidatus Heimdallarchaeota archaeon | reverse complement strand
TACTGCAAAAGACCGATTAAATCAATTTGGTGGAAATATAACAGTAACATCTGAGACTGATAAAGGAACCTCTTTTGTGATACAATTTACCGATCAAGATGCTTTGAGTAAGAATTTGATAGTTAGTGTTAGTAATGAGATATATGCTTTGCAATCCTCTGAGGTTGAAAAAGTTATCATTATCAATTCTAACGATATTAACTATGAAACTGATATCATGGCAAGTTGTGATTATGAAAATGAAAAATTGCCGGTTGCAATATTAAAGAATCTTATCAATTCTGAAGCTGAGAAGATTACTAGTAATGATCAAAATATTATTGTAGTAACAAGAGGTAAAAATTCTCTAATAGGTATTCTGGTGGATTCGTTGATGGATGAGCGATTAGTAACAATTAAACCATTAAATTCTATATTACAAAAATACGAATTATTTAATGGTACTTTAATTGGTCGCAATAAAGAAGTAATTCTAGTAGTAAATCCAGCTGCGATTATTTAAGGAGACTATAAAAATGACAAATACATTTAATGAAAAAGAACTAGAAGCATTCAAAGAACTTGGTAATGTAGGTGCAGGACATGCTGCAATTGCCCTGACAAAATTGCTAAGTAAAGAGGTGGATATGTCTATCCCCTTTATCAGAACAGGATCAGCTCTTGAGATCATAGAGCTTCTTGATATGAAAGATGATGATCTGGTGGGATATGAGATTTCAGATGTTGATACACCCATCAGATACAGATTATCCGTAATTTTTGGTAAAGAAGTGATTATAAATTTAATATCATTACTTACCAAAACAAGTAAATCTGAGATTTCCTCAGCAGACGATTTAACTGCTATGCAGATGAGTTTGGTACAAGAAGTTGGCTCCACAATCATTTTACGTTATATAAGCGCCTTGAATAAAATGCTTAAGGTGGATTCTATGCCTGATGTGGCACCGATTCTAAAAATTGATAATCTGATCAATGCTATTGATTCGGTAGGTTATGGTGATGAGGTCGATCTCGTTCTAGTACAATTAGATTTATTCACAGATAAACAAAAATTCGAATGCCATCTGTTCATTCAACCACATATTGATTCAGTGGATGAATACAGAAAAGCATTTTTCCTATAATTAGGACAATTATTCAATCCTAAATACTCAATTTATATCATTCTAATTTGTAATTGCGAGCTCTATCACTATTTATTTTCTGTTTCTATTAACTTGTCCTTTCGATATATTCTATGTTTACTACTGTACACACTTAAATATTTTAATATTTTAGTATTGAAGATAGATTCTGTTCTACCAAGTACTAAAAATCCTCCAGGCTTAAGAGATGTGACAAATCCTTGAAGCATTTTTTCTTGTGCTGCACGTTCAATATATATCAACACATTGCGACAAAATACCACATCAAACCCTACCGGATACTTATCCGCCAGTAGATCCATTTTAGAAAAATTTACTTTTAATCGATATTTCGCTTTTACTTTGTAAGTATTTGGATCAATCAAATCGAAATATTTGCTCTTTTCCTCAGGCTTCATTTCAGCAAGGTATATTTTATCATAAAAACCACCACGGGCCAAATTGAGAAGTTCTGTTTTCAAATCTGTAGCTGTGATTGTATAGGGTACATTTATACCATCCATCAACATCGACATTGAATACGCCTCAGCTCCAACCGCACAACCTGCGGACCACATTTTTATCTTGGATTTTCTTGCATTTTGAGCTACTATTGGCATAATTTCTTTTTTAATCAGATCAAAAGTATCTCGGTTTCTAATAAATCTAGTGACATTAATTGATAGTGATTCTTTAAGTTCCCTGAATTCTGATTTATTACTGGATATAAATTTTAGATAATCCATGTACGTATCAAACTGGTTTTTGGAGACTCTGGAACGAATTCTTCGAACTATATATTTTCTTTTGTAATCCTTAATCTGTATACCATTTTCATTAATGTAGTCAATAATTTTATCAATATTTTTTTCATCCGGGTATTTTTTCAAAGAAATGTGAACTGGTTTTATAAATTTCTTTTTTGCATCTCTCTCTGGTTTATTTTTTAACCGTTCGACTTTACTTTCTTTAATTGCCTGGGCTTCTTCGTTAGGTCTAAAAAGAGTAGATCCCCTGGCAACTTTTCGTTTTTTATCATCAACCATAATCATCAGACTCGAAAATTCATTAAACACAGGTAAACGGGCCAATCAATATATAAATATCTAAATTAATGTAAATGAAATATTTATTTTACGTATTAATTATACATTTTATGATTTAGAAAATTAGATGCTTAATATTGATTATTTTTGAGCTAGAATCCATGTTATCTTGTATTGATACTATCTTTTTCCTGATAATTGGAGATTACTTTTCAACTGAGGGGATTATAATATAGAAAATTGTACCTTTACTGACTACGCTTTCAAATTCAATATGACCTCCAAAATCCCTAATAATGCCATATGCAGTGGATAGGCCCAGGCCAGTACCTTTTCCCTTTTCCTTTGTAGTGAAAAAAGGTTCAAAAATCATTTCTTTAGTTGAATCACTCATCCCGGTACCGTTATCCTCGATTCTTATCATACAGAAATTGGATTTATCCTCTTCAATATTATCAAATAGTTTCATTAGGGGTTGGGGATTATCATATCTACTGGTGCAAATTACTTGATCCGGATTAATCCTCACACTACTTAGTTCCAGTAACAATTTACCCCCCCTAGGCATTGCATCTTTAGCATTTACGACAAGGTTGACAATTACCTGATCAAACATAGTTTCATTTGCATAAATGAACATATCTTCAGTTATGACATCAATTTTAAACTGAATACCTGCACCCACTAATCTCGGAACCCATGAGGATAAATTTTCGATTGTATTTTTCGGATTAAATAATACAAAGGAGGTATCTTGTTTCCTACCAAACAAAAGTAATTGATCCACGATTGAACTGGCATGATCTATGCTTCTCATAGCGTCTTCTACTTGTTCGATAATTGGATCGTCTTTACTTAGTAAAGTTCCTATTATCTCTACATTTAACGATATAGCTGTTAACACATTATTAAAATCATGGGCAATTCCACTGGCCAACCTGCCTACCGCCTCTAATTTCTGCGACTGTCTGAATTTTTCTTCACTATCCTTTTGGATTGTAGTATCCTTCTGATTCACTATATAGTTAATTATCTGCCCATTTTCATCTTTAACTGAGGATATAATTGTGGATGCCCAGTAGTATTCTCCATCACGCTTAGTCCATTTACACTCACCAAACCATTGTTCTCCAATCTCAATAGTTCTCATCATATCAGCTCTGTTTTCAATAGATAGATACTGTGGACTGAATAAATTTATCTCGTTTGCCCTTGAATATTCTAAATCAATTCCAGAAATTTCTACATACTTGGAATTTACATACTCAATCGCTCCCTTCAAATTTGTTATTACAACTAGACTTAGACTGTCCTCAACAGCGGTTACCAATTGAAGTAATTCTTTTTCATCCGCTTTCAACTGCTTTAAGATATCATTTTTTTCAGAGATTAAATTTAGTGTCTCTGCCTGTGCTACTTTTAATGGTGTTATGTCTGAGATGGTGATATATACCCTATCATACAAGTTTTTGAATTCATCAGGAACTGACCATTGATATAATATATTAAAAAATTCACCAGTTCTTTTCTGACAGACTGATTCAAGTTCTAAATGATCTCCACCATCAATCATAGTCATAATTTGCATATACATGGTATCACATGCATTAGGATTAAGCATAAAGGGTGGATTTTCAAGGAGATATGATTTAGTTCTAGCATTGTAGAGTTCTACAGATCGAGCATTAACATCAATTATTTTTACTAAATCAAGACATTTTTTTAATACTTCAGAATGTTCCTCTAGAAATCTAGCTGCATTGATTGATTTATCAAATAAGCCTAAATCAGCAATATATTCTCTTACAGCAGATAAATCGTTAATCCAGACAGAAACTGGAAGATAGTCGAATAATGTGCGATAGTGTAATTCACTATCCTCTATTAGCTTGCGTACAGCTGCTGATTCAGTGATATCCTCCGCATTACTGATAATATACTCTATTTCTCCATCCTGTTCAATCACTGAATTGATAAATCTGAGCAATTTAATTTCTCCATCCTTCATTACCCAATAATTCTGATATACTTCATTTACGTTGGAAAAATTTTTTAGATCATTAAATGCATTTGTTACATCTTCCAATTGTTCTGGAAGTAGCAAAATTGGGAAGAATGGTTTATCTTTTACCTCTTCGAGAGAGTATCCTGTTAATTTTTGACAGGCTTCATTGAACCAAACTATATTTCCTATTTTATCTAAAACAACTATTAGAGATGGGACGGCATCTAGAACAGGATGAGCTAACTTTTCCCGAATTAGTGCATCAATCCTTGTATTTATATCGACCAAGTGATCAACCTATTAATCTGAATTACGCGTAAACATTCTGCCAGTATAATTTAAACCCGCGTAATCTTAGGCTTTGTAATATTTTATCACTTAAATAATCTATCACTGAATTATTGAATATCGACTATAAAATATAAATTATTTCAAAATAATAATAGTATTACCAAAAATGCATAAATTATGACTCGATCTTTGTACACACTATTAAGAAGCAACAATCCAATAAAATGCAATGTCAGATTTGAGTAGAAATAATATTCTCAATTAAATTGTGTATGGACAATAATTAAATTATTGGATCTGAACTTATTTTGAATTTACCATTGTAATAGAGTTTTTAATCAATATAATAATCACGTAATAAAACTATCTTTATACTAGATTTACTAATTCTTGTTATTGAGACATGTAGTACTCGGTTGCAACACACAGATAGGGGTGGCTCTATCCCGTGTTCTTGGAACTCTTGATGGATTTGATATAATTCTATGCAGTCCCAATGGTAAAATTCCCAAGGGTATTGCTGTGGATAGGGTATCCGCTGCTGCTGCAGATATTTTGGATCCATACACTCTTCTTGATATTTTTCAGGAAGGTGATATTGTTTACAATGCTCAGGTACTTGATGATAAGGACGATTTTGATGATGTGGAATTCAGTAACCACCTTGGTCTCATCAATTTATTGGGAATAGCAACTATATCAAAGGTAAGGAGATTGGTTACATACCTACCTGGGATAAGAGGATGGGATGTACCCTTTGAGGTAACTGAGAATGCAGCCCAGGGCAATCCATCAGAATACCACAGTATCACAAATCGTGCAATTGAATTAATAGGTAATTATCGGGATGGTGAAAAATTTGGATGGTCTGATAAACAACTTGTCCAATGGATTGAATTCAGAGACGGGAAGGATAGTTCGAGTACAAATACTGAAATTTCAAATAAGTCATCTGAACCCAATCCAAGCGCATCACCTCCATTAATAGGGATGCCACAACCTGCCAGTGGACCCACACCACCAGTTCTAAGTTCAGGGCCTACACCACCTGTAATTGGACTTCCACAAGCTCCATCACTAGGACCTACCTCACCTCCAGAATTATCACCTGCTATAGAAGAGGAGGTAATCGAGGATGAAGAGATTATAGAGGAGGAAGTCGTGGAGATCGATCTTGACCGGGTGGAAATTTTGGTTGCTATGACTGGTAGGCTATTTGGTGCCTTCGATATGGATTTAACCAAAAATTTTTGTGAATGTGTCAGACTGGAGAGAATGACTATTATCGGTAAGTGGAACAATCAAATCTCATGGTTAGTTCCTGAAGATGCTGCCCGGGCTATCTTAATAATGGGTGACTCGACTGTTGAACCAGATATATACAATATATTTTCATTTACTGCATCACCTATGGAGATCTTAGCAGAATTGGACAAACAGAACTATTCTACACTTAAATTAAGAAAAAGAAGTATGTTTTTTGCCAGGATAAGAAACAATATATGTAAAAAATTAAGTAAATTACATCTCTGTCGACCCAGATCATTTGATCACATACTAAAATTCAATATGATGCAGGTACTCAATCAGGATCATGCTATCAATAAATGGGATTGGGAACCAAAATTCGATCTAAAAAGTGCAACCGAAAATGCGTTAAATTGGTATATAAATCACGTGATTTGAGTCCTATTGAGTCCTCATATTACAAATTATTATGTGTAATTACCTAGTATAAAGAGTATGACTTTTCAGAATAGGGAATTTAGATGAATTTAAATTAACTATAATATCAACAGGTTAGTGATAATCACAAAACAATTGAGTAAAACCTTCACAACAAAGGAAGGGGATATTCACGCAGTTAAAAAATTAGATCTGGATATCAAATCCGGCCAAATTGTTGGTCTATTTGGTCCCAATGGGGCTGGCAAAACAACTTCCGTCCGTATGTTATCTACCATCTTCAAACCCACATTTGGAGGGGGAATTGTTGGAGGGTATGATATTCTGGAAGAACCCATGAAAGTCAGATCTGTGATAGGTGTGGCCCCAGAAATTCCTGGCCTGTACCCAAGACTGTCAGCACGTAGAAATCTCAAATTCTATGCGGATCTTTACAAAATCCCCAAGTACACCCAGGATAATATAATTTATAAATTAATGAAAGAATTCGATCTAGATGAGAGCATTGATCGTGCTGTTGGTGGATATTCCAAGGGTATGAGACAAAAATTATCCATTATCAAATCTATCATGCATGAACCACAGGTACTAATCCTGGATGAACCCTGGGCAGGACTGTCTCCTGATGCTAGTAGAGATTTAAGGGCTATTATTCGTAGATTATCACAGGATCGTACAATATTAATCAGTACACACAATCTAGCCCAGGCTGAGATGCTGGTGGATCGATTTATTATCATTTCAAACGGAGAAAAAATAGTTGATAATACGAAGGCAGAAATGACCAGGAAATATGAACTCAATCCCAAAGTATCGATCACAACCATGAAACCATTTGAATTCCAAAAATTGGATAACAGTCTGGATTACGTGAAACAGGTGGAAGCTGATAAGAACAAAGCAGAGATTGAGATCAATACTGTTGATCATATTCCGGACCTTATTGAACATATGGTAAAAGAAGGGGCAAGGATAAGAACAGTAAAAGAATCAATACCGTCACTAGAAGAGATATATATACACCTAATTGAGGAAAATGGAGGTAACAACTGATGGATCTATCAATAATTCTACGAATTGCTATGAAGGAACTTGAAGATGTCTCCAAATCGAAATATGTTTTGGGAACTATGATACTAATGCCAATATTATTCGGCATCGTTCTTCCAGCTGTGTACATATTACCATTTGCGGGAACCTTCGATCTTGGAGCAAGTTCGGATATGGAAGAAATAACTAATTTAGTTGACGCTAAATTCACTGATGATTGGGACATACTACCTGAAGAACAAAAAATGCTGGTTATTGCGATACAGTTCTCAATTGTTATGTTTCTACTCCTGCCAATATTCCTTCCCACAATAATTGCAGCTGATTCATTTGCTGGTGAGAAAGACAGGGGGACAGCAGAGGGACTTGCTGTTGCTCCCGTTTCAGATTCTGAGATCTATATAGGAAAGATAATGGGATCCCTAATTCCCACTCTTGCAGGAATGTGGTTATCAGCTATTGGATTTATATTCTTGGCCAATTATGCCAGCCAAAGTTTGATGGATAGAAGCCTACTTCCGGATCTCAATT
>DAOUUM010000125.1 GCA_030668165.1 Candidatus Heimdallarchaeota archaeon | reverse complement strand
TATTTCGCGCTATTTTCACTTGAGTTTTTCAGTGAGAAGAAGGTTGAATAAATTAGAGCGGGGAACCTTCAATTAGCAAATTACACGGGTGATCCATAAACGCTAAAATTATCGTTCACTTTCAGTTCACCCTCTTCCTTTCTTTATATGCTATTAGCCTCTATATCTAGTTAGAACAATCGTTCTATTAGGTCGAAATATTCATGGCAGTAAAAGCAGCAAAGGTAACAAAAAAGAAGGCAGGAAAAATGGAGATGGCTGAACCCATCGTTGAAGAACCAATTATGGAAACAACTGAAAAAGCAGTTGTAGAAACTAAAACTAAGAAGAAAGTGCCAGCAGTGTCACTCAAGGATTTGGCCCTGACTGATGTTCCGGGACTGGGACCAAAGACAAATCAGATGTTGGTTGATGGTGGGATCAAAAATCCCGAAAAATTGATGGCCACAAGCCTACAGGATCTTGAAATAATGGGATTAACCAGACCGTTGGCAAAGAAGTTGAGAACCACTCTAAAAGAATTGTATCCAGATAATTTTGGAGAATTTGATGAGGAACAATCACTCGAGGATATCGAGGGAATTGGTCCAACCACAGCCAAATCTCTGAGGGAGAAGGGGATGAATGTTCATCTCCTGCAAACCACACCTGTAAAAGAACTTGAGTCAAGGTATGGTCTAACTGCAGATACAGCTAGCAAATATCAAACCCTCATTAGTACCATGAAAGGAGGTTATTTTACGACAGCATATGATGTTATGGAGCAGCAGAAAAATTCCGAGAGCTTCACTTTCGGAGCAGATAGTCTTGATAAATTATTCTCAATTCCTGAACTGGGAACCAGTGGAATCAAAGCAGCTGACACTTACGAATTCTTTGGTGCATTCCGTTCTGGTAAATCCCAGATATGTCACCAATTATGTGTAACCATTCAACTACCCAAGGAACTGGGTGGACTTGGTAAAAAAGCCATATACATCGATTCTGAGGGGACATTCTCGCCTTCCAGGATTTCCCAGATGGCACACAGAATTAAAGAGGAGAAGGGTTGGGATAAATCAGTGGATGATATCCTAGGTGATATTCTGGTTGCAAGAGCAAAGAACACTGATATGCAGCAACAGATTGCTCTCAAACTACTGGATATACTTGGTAATACGGAGAAGGACATTTATGGGATTTTGATAGTCGACTCGGTATCCTCACATTTCCGTGCTGAATATGCCGGACGAGGTACACTTGCAGACAGACAACAGACACTTAATCATCATCTAAGTATTCTGAACAGAATTGCTGATACCTACGGTCTATCCATTGTGATAACCAACCAGGTCCAGTCAAATCCTGCCCAGTTCTTTGGAGATCCCACAGTTGCTGTTGGAGGTAATATCATGGGTCACTGGGCAACCACCAGGTGTTATTTAAGAAAATCAAAGGGTGAGAAAAGAGTGATCAGAATTTTTGACTCTCCGATGATTGGTGAACTTGAAGCCGTATTTGAGATCACTGAAAACGGTGTACTCACCTCTGAATAGGTGAATATCATGAGACAACTCCTCAAAATGCATGAAAAATCTGCCAAACGCAGGAGAATGTCTCCATTACGCTTATCTTCGGTGCAAAACCGTGGATATAAACGACCTAATCCCTGAGACAATAGATTTGGTCTTTCTCTCTCTCGGAGATTTTTCTCAATATTGTTTTAGGGATTTTTTTTTTATAATTATTATTAATTTGTTATATTCTTTTTTGATTCATCTGTTTGCTTACTATCTCTCTGGGATAATCTATGGCTGCACTCATCTGATAACCAATCTTGAATGCCTGGATATTGTTCTCGGTGAATTTCTTGGGAGAACTTTTGACCAGACTCTCCTCAAAATACTTGGGGTCCACCTCAAGCAGCTCATGTTCCTCTGCTTCCTCAGGTTTTTTGTGAACTAATAGAGAGGGTACATAATTATCGGCAAAATCCAACATCTCGGCAACGAAACCAAGAGCAACCACATTTCCCACATTCTCAGAACCCAACTCTCTGGCTTTCTCAAATAGTGGTAGATTAAAGGTAAGAATTGCTCTTTCGTATTCCTCTGTGCCCTCGATTCCCTTTACCTGATCCTTGTCCACAATTAATATTGTATATTCCTGTATTATATCCTTGTATTCATCCCAAGCACGCTGGGCAAGGAATATGCAGATCTCAGGTTTCTCGATGAAAGGGTACAGAATTTCCTCACCATCGTGGGCAATGATAATATCTGATACTGTAAGTCCACCTGTGGTTGCGGGTTCATATACTGTTCCCACACTGACATTGAGTCCCTGATGAAAGCCTGCCTGAGATAATAATTTACCAAAGAATTGAATTCCCTGGCCACCTATTCCGGCTGCTTTGATTGAGATATTCATGGTACCACTCCTTTTATTGGTAACGCATCTTTCAGCTGATCTTCTCCAGGCCTTCTAAATACTCCCACAGGAATTCTTGTATATCCCTTTGTCCTATCAAATTCAATAGCTGTCTGTTCAGGTAATAAATTCGCAGGATCGGATGTATCTACGAAGACAGATGCCTCACGGAAGTTTTGTATCATGTACTCCCCGGTAGGATACCCGTTACGTCTCCCATAAAGTGCAGGACAACCTGATACAAGATCAATGAATGCAAAGCCATCAACCCTCATAGCTTCTGCAATAACCTTTGGAAGAGATGTATTTTGAGCTGTGGTGTACCTGGCAACATAAGTAGCACCCGCACCAAGAGCAAGATTAACCAGATCAAATGGTCTGGTATTCTGTCCAATGGTTGTGGGTGTCTTGGTATGAATGAAAGAGGTTGGTGAAGCCTGGCCACCAGTTAATCCATAGGTAGAATTATTATTACAGATCACAGTCATATCAATACATTTTCTGGCTGCATGTATGAAGTGATTACCTCCTATTGAGAACAGATCACCATCACCACTGAATACAATCACCTCAAGATCCGGATTTCCAATTCGAACTCCAGACGCAAATGGAATGGCTCGTCCATGAGTGGTATGAAAACCATCGGCGTTCACATATCCTGAGGCCCTCCCGGTGCAACCGATACCAGAGACAAGAACCATCTCATGATCGAAGTCATATCCAGCTAGATTTGCTCCTCTTATTATTGCCTGTAGATTAGTTCCAAGACTACATCCAGTACACCAAATAGTTGGTATCATGGCTGAGGTCAGATCCTTTTCAAAATTATGTTTTAACTTACTAAAATCAATTATTGGACTTTCCATCAGTTATTATCCTCCTTTAGCATTTCTTTGAGCTTTTTCTCAATAAGACTGGGTGGTGGTATCTGACCACGGGTATGTCCTATATGCTCCACCTTTCTGTGCAGATATCTCTCCACTGGCCAGATCAGCTGACCAATTGACATCTCGACAACGAGCACCTTCCTACCCTTGGTCACCTCATTTAGTTGTTTCTCAGGGAATGGCCAAACAGTGGTCGGAGTGAAAATTCCGATTTTATGGTTCTCACGTCTAAGTCTCTTGATAGCCAGTCTACATGCCCTGGCAGTACTGCCATAAGCTACAACTATTATATCTGCATCATCAGTCTGTTGTAATTTAGGCTGGGGTAGTAGATGTTCATACTGTGTAATCTTTTGATGTTGACGATTGATCAGATTATCATAGTTATCTGCTGACAGATCCACATGTCCTGTTTCATTGTGACTCAAACCGGTGGAGAATGATTTCTTATCCTCTCCGAAACAGTTCATAGCAGGCACAAGTACCTCTGAAATCTCCTCTCCCTTGTATGTCACTGGTCCCTTTCCAGGTACTGCACGATCAACTATCTCCACCTTTTCGGGTATGGTCAATAGTTCTTTCAGTCCACTCAATACCTGATCAGATAGCACAAATACCGGAGTTCTGAATGCCTCGGATATATTAAATGCCTCAACTGTGAAATCAAAGCATTCCTGCACAGATCCGGGTACCAGAGTTGGGATCAGATAATCACCATGAGATCCAAAATGCGTTTGCATCAGTTCCTGCTGTCCAGGAAATGTGGGTAGGCCAGTGCTTGGACCTCCACGCATCACATTGATAAGTACAAGTGGAGTCTCCGTGAATGCAGCAAGTCCAATTCCCTCCTGCATGAGAGAGAAGCCAGGTCCAGATGTCGCAGTCATACTCTTCTTCCTTGTCCAGGAGCATCCAATCACTGCGGTGATGGAAGCAATCTCATCCTCACTCTGAAGAAATGAAAAATAATTCTTGAATTTGGAGATCCGTTTGATCAGATGTTCCATTATTGAAGTACTTGGTGTGATGGGATATCCAAAATAACCCTCTACTCCAGCTGCAAGTGCTCCCTCTGCTACAGCTTCATTTCCAGACATCAAATGTTTTCCTGATAGCAATCTATCATCATTAACAGTTTCTAATTTTTCCATTCAATTCACTCCGTAACATCTTTTGACTTGTGCAAACTTATTGCAAAATCAGGACATGCGTAAATGCATTTCTTACATGCCGTGCAAGCACCATTCTCAATTGGATAGATATACCCCCTATCAGTTTTGTCCGTACTCATGAAAAGGGCTTCCACCGGACATACGCTGGCACAAATCCTGCAACCCTTGCACCGATCTCGATCGATCACAAATACTCTATTTTTCCTTTTACCCACGATGTAAGCATCAAATCTTTCGTTTGATTGTACATCACTATTTTGAACAGCTTTGGACATGATTGAGTTAAATTACTATGCCATATTATAAAGAAAATGACGAGAGAATAATTAAAAATCAAAATTAATGATTAAATAATGAATCTAATTAATTGATTTCTTTGTAGTCATCTGGATTCAAACTGCTAAGTCATCACATCCTTTAGTTTGTGCAGACTTATAGCAAAATTCGGACATTTTTCTACACACTTTTTGCATGCAGTACAATCTCCGGTCTCCATAGGGTAATAATAACCCCTTGATGATTTTATAGAACTCATGAAAAGAGCCTGCACCGGGCATACACTGATGCAAACCTTACATCCCTTACATGTGTCACGATCTATTGCTAATACTCTATTCTTCTTCTTACCAACAATATAGGCATCAAATTGATCATTTGATTTGACATCACTATTTTGTACTGCATTTGTCATGATTGAGTTACGTCAGAAGGCAACATTATAAAGAAAATGAAGATAAAATAATTTAAATTCAATATATTCCTATTTCGAAATTGCGAAACATCAGTTCAGAACCTTAACTCTCATAAATTCTCTATACTTATATTCACTCGGAAAATAAATAATTGTCAGTTTAAAATATGTATTATCTCGACTATTATTTCTAAAAATTTTACTTGTTAAATATTTATTCTGCAAATGGGAATAGCAAAATCCCTCCCTTAGCACTAGTTAATCATTAAGACAAGATTACTGGGCTTATACAATCCGTAATTCTTATATATCAAGTTCCCATGTAAAGAAATTAAGAGGTGGAATAGTTTTATGAATAGCAGAATGGTCCGATTTCTAGGTAACAATCATAAGATAAACTCAATTCCACAAAGAACTGTCGAATAATAATCTAATTATCTAAATTATTACAAAAGTAGTTAAATTATCAGACCTCATTTTTTCAACGGTTTGAGATCTTCCCAGTTATTACAACATTTTGAATTTTATTAAAATTCAGAAAAAGAAATCTGATTATTTGAATCAGAAAACTTCTCCCTCAGGAGAGATTAAAAATTAAAGATAGATATTACGAAAAGTTGCGAGCTCATAGCTCGACGAAAAAACACAACAACAAGAGCGTGGATTCCACCTTCAGAGATGATAGAAGGTCAAAAATCCATGGCGAATATCTTGAGGAACTAAGTGAATTTAGTCTTCAGGATATTAGAACACTGCTTGAAGAGGAACAGATAGCTAAGAAGTTTCTTGGCGTAATAGGTAAGGGCAAGGAGGCCAATGTTTACTGGATAAAGGATTATAGCAACCGTGACATAGCGGTCAAATTATTCCGACTTCACACAACAACCCATGGGCTCCAATCGTTGCATAGTAAGGCAAAAATGAGTGATACTGCGATGTTAGATGTGGTTGAAGGTCTTTGTCACAGAGAATATCTAAACCTCCATCATATGTATGATGCAGGAGTGAGAGTTCCCAAACCCAGGGAACAGCTGGAGTTCATGTACACCATGGACTTTCTCGGGACCAAGCGTGGACCTGATCCCCTTCTGCTGGAGGTTGATCTGGTCAAAGAAGGTCATGAACCAATTGATGTCCTGGATGACATATTCGAGCAGATGCATCTCATGTTTAATGAGGCTGAGATGGTACATGGTGATTTCTCGGAACATAATCTGGTTTGGTACAAAAATGAGGCATGGATCATTGATGTACTGCAGAGTCAGCGTTATCATCCTAGATATCACACTGGTGATCGCATTCGTAAACGAGATGCGCTACCCATAATGACAAAAGATGTAAAAAACATCAACAATCATTTCATCAAGAAATATCGCATTGGATATGATTACAAAGAGGTCATGGCCAATATGGTAGAGGATGAGGTGGATGACTGGAATCCAGATCAGGCAATGGGTGAGGATTATGATCTGGAAAACTGGGTCAATATGGCCAAGAAAAACGCATATGAATAAAAAAAATATATAAAATTAAATAAATTAAAAATTAAATAATTTAAAAATTAAATAATTTAAAAATTAAGGGATTATTCAAATTTCTTGGCTAATCCCTAAATCATAACTACCTCCTTTCTACAATCAATATTTTCTATATTTGGTTCAAAAAAATTCATTAAGTTATTGAAACCCAGTCTCGCAGAGACTGGGATTACAATATTAGAATTAACTTCCAGTGAAAGTGCATTCTTTAATTGAATTAGCCGCTTTATTCGATTTGCAATATGATTTTCATTTTGCATACCCCTATTTGGAATTATTAATTTAAATTCACTGTTAATGCTCTCTACACGGTTTGAAACAATACTTTTGTTATTAAACACCATAATTGTGGTCCAAAGAATTCTGCTAATATCTTGTTCACAAGGTATATCAACCCCTTTTGGGGTTGATCCCAACCAATCAATCTTCAGACGTTCCATAGAGTGACCAAACTGAAATGCTCTTCCACTTCTCCTAGCGGTCTTTGGACCCCTTTTTTTCTTATCTTTCTCTTTTGTTTTCTTGAATTTTTTCTTACCAGTTCCATTTTTCTGACCTTTCTTCCTCCCTCTCTTCTTCTTTGCCATATTTACATTGTAGGATTTGCGAATCGCAAATCCAATCTGTGGAATTTCATGCAATAGAGCTTGATAATCAAGCTCTAGCACATTCTCAATGATTTTATGTTTCCCCTCTGGTGTGAATTCTGTTACTTTGGCCCATTGCCAGGGATGAGTATGAAATTGTTGGATCAAGTATGCTCGTTTCATAAACGAGCGTACTGCTGGGGCGTATGATTTTGCACCATCTCCAATAACAACCTTCCAATCTGGCATATATTGACCCGCTTGGGTCAATACTTCAATTATATCTATTGCTTCTCTCTTCTTACCAAATTTCCAACCTAACACCCTTCCATTGTAATCAATTGCAAGAATCAATGCCCAGGAGGTCCTTCCAACTTTAAAGAAAGTCTCATCAATCCAGATA
>DAOUUM010000336.1 GCA_030668165.1 Candidatus Heimdallarchaeota archaeon | reverse complement strand
TGCCCTATGCCTATTTTGAAGCTATCAAAAGCTATCAAGAAAATGGATTCTGGCAAAGTGATTAAGATGATTGGTACTGATCCAGGAAGCCTGGATGATGTTCCAAAACTCTGTAAGAGAATTAAATGTGAACTGTTATCAACTGGTGAAGAAGATGGTAAGTACATTTACTATGTAAAAAAATGAGTGAATAAAAAATGAGTGAAGAAAAATCTATTTTTGGAGAATTATATGATTCCTTATTCAGTAAATCAATGCCCATGTGGATTGGAAGTATTTTGCTTGCTGGAATGAGCATGGCTCTGTTTGTATTAAAATCCCCATTTGGTGCTACAAGTGCTTACGTGAATTGGGGATCTAATATCTATGGATGGGATGTAACTCCCGTTGCTATGGACTTTCGTGGTATAGGCCTTCTTGCCGTTATCGCAGGAGCATTTGCTGCTGCATTACTTTCGAAAGAGTTTTCGATAAAAATTGCACCCCCAGGAGAACTTGTAAAAGGTTTCATTGGTGGTCTATTAATGGCCTTTGGTGCCGTTGTTGGTAAAGGATGTACCCTTGGAGGGTTCTTTACCGGTATGCCTATGCTAAATGCTGGTGCTCTGATATATGCAGTAGGACTGATGCTTGGTGCCCTCGTGGCTTCCAAATGGATCCTATATGAGATGGAGAAATGGCCTGGTATAAGTGATGGAAAGAAAGGAAAGAGCTTTGAAGTAGCCAAGAAAGTACAACCTTTCATTGGTTTTGCAGTGGTAGTGTTCGTACTCCTATTGCCAATTCTCTTTGGTTATGATGTTGACCAGAAAACTCAGCGAGTACTTATTGGATTTATAATCATCTCCCTATTTATGGGTATCGTACTCCAAAGGAGCAAATGGTGTGTTGTTCGAGCACTCCGTGAACCTTGGATGTCTGGAAGTTCAGAACCTGCAAAAGCAATTATAGCTGGTATACTTGTCTCTTTGGTTATGTTCACCGCGTACAAATTCTCGTATGGTGGTTCAATCGCAATGGCTGGTGTAGGTGCTCACTTTTGGCTCCGTGCCCTTATTGGTTCCTTCTTTTTCGGAATTGGTATGACCATTGCTGGTGGATGTGCTGTTGGTGCTATGTGGAGAACAGGTGAGGGTCATGTTAAGCTTTTGATCGCAGTACTCTCCTTCACTTTAATCGCTCCTCTTGTATCGAGATACATTATGGGTACTGATCCAGACACTGGAGACCCAATCGGTTTGAATAAATTATTCACTGATATGGGACAAAAAGAAAAGGTATTCCTACCTGACGTAATGGGATATGGATGGTCAATTGTACTCGTACTTGGTTTCCTACTCCTCTGGTATTTATTCGCAACTTGGAATGACCGAACCGGTAAGTTCTCAGCAATGTAAATAACTTCGTGAATAATAAAAATTAATAATATTAAATTTCAAATTAATATACAACCTATATATTTCATATTACTTGTTAATGTATTATTTTAAATAACGAATCACTAGTTACAATCCATAAGATAGCCATGATTATAATTATAGTTTGGAGTATTGCAAATAAAACTATTTAAAATATAAATCTTGAATGAGAATAGATCATGACACCTGTGGAGCTTCCATCTGCCCAGAAGAATGTAGATGACAAACTGGATTTCAAATTAATTGTTCAGAATGTTGTTTCATCTGTTAATCTATTTACAAAGATTGATATTGTTAAAATTTATCAGTTATTGATTGACTCAGAAGAGATCTTTGTTAAATATAATCCAGAAAATTTTCCAGGTCTAATACTTAAGATCAAGGAGCCAAAAGTATCCTCCCTTGTTTTCACATCTGGTAAATTGGTGATTACTGGTGCCAAATCAGCAGATATGGTGACTACTGCAGTTGATAATATTACAGAGATATTGAAGGAACATGGAACCCAAATAAATGGCAAACCTGAAATTCAAATTCAGAATATTGTGGCCTCTGGTAATCTCAATCAGAAGAAAATAAATCTTGAACTAGCCTCTATGTGGTTAGATCAGGCTATGTATGAACCAGAGCAGTTTCCTGCAATAATTTTCAAACTAGCAAAACCAAAAACGGTGCATCTTATCTTTCAGAGTGGTAATGTAGTGTGTACTGGTGCAAAAGAGGAAGATATGGTGCATGAATCCGTTAGAATGGTCTATGATATGCTTGAAGAAGTGGAAGCATTTGATTTTGATATAGATCTCGATCAGTAATTTTGTCTTAGTACCAGATATTTTGTATCGCGGAGAGCACATCGATCCTGTACAAACTTGATATTATTCTCCTCAGCATACTGCCTAGCTTTCTCGGATGTGATTCTATCAGGTAGCCATATCATTGGTATTTTCTTATCCACCGCTTTAAGAGCAACTTTTTCAGCTGAATGAGATAATCTGAAAATTATAACTCCATCAAGATCATCCGGAGCCTCATCTAAAGAATCCAGTGATTTTTCACCAAGAAACATAGATATTTTGGGATTGATGGGAACGATTGTAAATCCACGTTTTTGTAGGTACTGGGGAACAAAATATCCTGCCTTGTGTTCCTTTGTAGATGCACCTACAATGGCAATTTTTCGTGGATGAGATAGAAATTCAATGATCTCTTGCTTACTTGCCATAAAATAGAGGTAAATTGCGCTGTTCTAATATTTATTGTATTATGAAAATAAATAAGGTAACATTAGAAGTCTAATCAAAGTAATTGATCCAATATTGATGAAGTTAACTTCTCGATCAAATTCGGTTGACAAAATTCTTGAATATCACTAGTCGAGGCTATACTCTCCTTAACCAGATCCATTATCACATCCATCTCTCCAATTGGACTGGAAAGAAGAGATACTAGTGAATCTGGAATAAAAATTGCAAAAATACTAAATGATTGATGATCCATTCTGGGATCTGTCAATTCCTCGTCCCTGTGTGTGAACGATATACAGATTCCAAGATAATCACCAACACTTCTAAATGGTAATGAGAATACTTTATTCTGGAAAAAATCACTCCCACTTGCAAGCACAAGAGACATACTGGTAAATGAGAAGAGGGAGCTCTCTTTTATTTCATTTGTATCAACAAATATATCTGATTTTATTCTAATGGTGGGTCCCATATCGGTATTTGAAGTTATTACCCACCCTAGTATCCCTCTTTTTAGCATCTCTCTCGCATTTTTATGGATATAAATGGAAAACAGTGGCTCAATAAACAAGAACATAGAGAAACAAAGAAAACCAAGTGCCATGGTTAGATTTGATATTACATAGACCAGCACATATATACCATCATCCAATCCAAATGATAGATCTATCCAATATCTTGTTAATGTACCGATAGCAAAATTCACAATAATCAGTAGTAAAATTATATGTATTTTTCTATTTTCATCTGATGTGTGAGATGATTTTTGATGTTTGTTCATTGCAATGAATGCAATTAAAAGACTGAATGTGGATAGAGAAATTGTTATTATAAAATATAATTCAATATGCACTATTAACTCAGTGTGGGATGTGTGAAAATGATACAGTGAGTTTGGATTAAATATATCCATAATAATCATCCCAAGTGAAATCAATGCTGCTGTTATACCAAAATATGCAAAGTTAGATGTTAATCCTTTTATTCCAGACTTAATCAGAACTAAACCGAACGATAAATGGGTTAAAAGATAGGTTATTGTAGCTCCTTGGTATAATAATATAATAGATCCAGAGGAAAGATTTTCAGATCCAAATAGATATGGAATTTCCAAATAAAATTTTATGTAGATGAAAAGAAATGTTGCTATTATTAATTTGTGTGATTTGGAATTAATCTTCTTGTAATTTACAATGGAAAAGAAAATTATTAGGATGGTGAGGATACCCAAAATAGCTAGATATGTATAGAAGAGAACTGAATTTGACAAATT
>DAOUUM010000127.1 GCA_030668165.1 Candidatus Heimdallarchaeota archaeon | reverse complement strand
ATGGGTATAGAAATTCAATCGACCACCAAATTGGTCATACAAGTCCTTGCCATAGTATTCCTCGTCATGCAGATCAATTGCTAAGTTGACTTTGCATTTTCTCCTTCTCTTGAATTGAGGCAATTGTAACACCTGTTGCTGTAACAGAGCAGCAACGTGCTGCTCAATTTCCAACTTGCTCTGATCACCATATCTACGATCTAACGCCCTCATCACCGTATCCGGCGATGGACCATCTCCATATTCACGGAGATGGTAGGAGATGTCCTCTACTGAGGACCTCTCCAATGCTGCAAGGATAAGAACATGGAATAGAGTGCGTGCATCAAAATCTCTTGATGAATCAAGCCAATCTTGACTTGAGTTCAGTGATCTTTCGGAAACTTTTTGAATCTGTAATCTGGATTTTCTTTGGTGCTGGGACTTCATACGTGCAATTTAAAGTCTTAGTACCACTATATGAATCTTGCTAAAACCTGTCATTAAAGCGCACAAGTTGATTTTGTTTAGGTTTCAATTGATTTGCGCGAGTACTGTATTGAAAATCCATCTACTAATTGAAACATTAATTCTAACTACAAGTAATCAATGTAACAAATTACTGTAATAGTTTATTATATTGTCTTTGAGTTCCAATTCATTTAAATATATGTGAGTTACTATTTGTACAGTGGAAACAGATGGAGAAAAATAAGAATACCATTAGTGAACTAATGTCCAGGGGTAGGGATTTGGATGAAATGGGTGATCATAAATCCGCATTGCAAACATATGATAAAGTTATCTCGATGGATGGACGATTTTTTGATGGTTGGGTAAATAAGGGCATTCAACAATTTAAGCTAAATAAATTGAGCTCTGCCGTAGAGGCCTTTGAAATGGCATTAACCCTCAATCCAAATGATCCATTAACTAGAGATCTATTGAAACAGTTGGATAATTTGCTTAATAGTCCAGTTGGAAGTAGGGTCTAATTTCATTCTATTCAAATATTAACTGATTTTATTCTGATTTAGTCAAATTTGAGAGTAAAATACCTTGTAATTATTCCAGTAATTTCTGATATTCTGCACCATTTATCAGTGTGACATTCTCAGCATCCATTGTTCCGATTAGTTTAACTCCATTCAGTATAACTCTATCAGCTTCTATCGGTACATCAATGGTAGGCATCACAGGGGGTTCTTTGTCATATTTACTTATCCTGTTGAAAAAAGATGTAAAAATAGTTGATGCAAAGGAACTGATTCTCACCTCTGGTGCTTTGATCAATCCTGCTTTTATTGGCATTTCAGTTTTTTCGGAATTTATTGAAATGACAACATGATGACTGGCCTCTATTGAATTCACAACATCAACCGGCCCTTTGATATTAATCGTATCTGCCATTAGAGAGTCTGCTGTTACAGGACCATTAACATACAATATGTGATCTGCAACCAGATTATTAACTACTAAAGGGCCATTTATCTTGGCTATACCAAGCATGGCATCATTCTTAATGGTGGCAGGACCATTTACCTTCAGATTGTCCACATCAACATTATTTGCTGCTACAAATGGACCAAATGACCTCACAAAAGTTGCTTCCAAATCTCCATTGATCAGTATTGGTCCAAAGGAACGTATAGATCTAATGTTAACATTTCCTGATGATGATACTGGCCCAAAAGTGGTAATTCGCTTATTCTCATTTCCAGAATCTGATCTAATATGATAAGGTCCTATTTTTATCATTATATGGATTTAATTAATTTTATATATTAACTTATCTCAACTTATGGGTGGATGTATAGAACAGGTTAATTAAAGAATACTTACTTGCAATAATTCACAAATATATGGTCTGCATACCTGTACAAATGTACAGAAATGTGCGATCAATTCGGACATATGAACCGTATGCCAATGGTAAACATGGAAATTGTTCACTTAACTAAAATCAATGATAATCATTATAACTGATATTTCTAATATGAGGACGTGGATAAATCCAGACCGGATTATCTCACTCGGGCAATATCAACCATTTTACTCTATGAGTCAGTCTTAGGTAGACTGAGCTCCTATGGATTTGGTTGTGATCAAAAAGTTGAGAATAAGACGGATCAAAATACATTAAATTGGCTCAGAACAGTGTATCTACCCAATGCAATGAACGGTATGCCAATAGATTTTAATCCAATTTCAGTACCATCCCTTCCAAAAGTTTCCATTACGAGGATCAAATTGGATTCTGTCATGGTTTTGGTATTTTTTCATGATGTGGATCCCTTTATTGCTGTTACCAGTACAAAAATAATCAAAGCATACCTCTTTTCAATATATGCAAAGGGATTGGATATCTTTGATATCGAGAATTTTGAGAGTTTTAATAAATATTGGAAAATTGAGAATTGTAAAACCTGTACAGCAAAGGATATTTGTGTACAGAAACTGACTGTGATAGAATTGGATAATAAGTTGAACTAGAGATTTAGCTCAAATTTTTTCTATATTATGATTCAAGTCAAGGATGAGTGTGCCTTATTCAGCGATGTCTTCCAATGTTCTTCCCTTGGTCTCTTCCCTATTAAATAACAAAGTAAAAAATGGAAGGACCATTATTGCTGCACCTATGAGATAGAGTTTATTATAACTATCGAGACTTGCACTTGTTGCTTCCTCATTTGGTAGGATTACTGATATTAACAACGGTCCCAGGACAAATCCAACCCGAGAAAGAGTGGATAGGACCCCGATACCTGTTGCTCGAATCTTGGTTGGAAGTCTTTCTGCATTATAAACAAGCAGAAATCCCAGAGCACTGCTCATGAAGAAGTATATTGCCATTGCAAAACCAGGAGCTCCGGTGAGTCCTAAACCCAGATATGACAGAACCGATCCTCCCATACTCCATACAAAAGCAGGTATTCGTCCAAATCGTTCCATAATAAATCCAATAGTAAGGGCACCAACTATGGTCAATCCTCCAGCTATGGTAAGAATTGAACTCCAATCATCCTCGGTCTTTCCCTGAACATCAATATAATAGGATGCCATGGTGACTGTTGCGAATTTGAATCCAGTACTCCAACAAATATAGATAAAACCAAAAATTCCAATGAATTTCCAATCATCTCTTGAAAATAATTTCATACTCTTCAAGAAGGTCTTTTTTGATTGCTTATACTCTTCCTGATTGTCCTCCCATCGTTTGGTCTCTTTGAAAAAGTACAATAATCCAAGAATTATCAAACCAAATATACCCATGAGTCCATAAGCCCATTGCCAACCAAGGTTTTCAGCTATTTTCACACCTAATAATGCGTACAGTGGGATTAGTCCTATCAAAAACACTAAGGATCCATACTTTCCACGTTTATTTGCAGGAGATTCCTCTGATATCGGAACTGCCCAGAAGTTAACATTTGTTCCCATTATCATAATACCATAAAGTATAATGAATATCGCAAAGGACAGGGGTCCAATTAATCCTATAAGTACTGCAGGTACACTCATTATGAGAATTAATATAAATATACCAATTTTTCTTCCGTAATGATCTCCTAGCCAGCTAACCAGAAAAACAAAAAATGCAAATATTCCAACTATACCCTGCCAGAGGGTAAACTCACTGAGGGTGATATCGAAGTCATCAAGGATGTAAGTAATTATTGAAGCCTCTATAAGGCTGAGATATTGATCCACAAGGGCAACAAACCCCATGAATATTATTAAAAAGTTCATATAACCTTTAGAACGAAAATGTTCAGTAGTCATTGTCTTGTTCAAATATATATCTATTTAAATCATCGTTCCGCCAATTGAAGTGCCTGCCTTGTTTAAGATGGGAAATTTTGTTATATGTTCAAAAAATATTTTAAGATAAAGTAACCTTCTGCAATGCTATTATCTTCCTTATAGACGGATTAGGTCACCTTAAGTTATTATGTTTGTCTGTTGAACAAGATCCTTCGCTTCATTTTAGTACTTTATATTTTTGTCTTACTACCTGTTGAAGTGTGATAATATTAATCAGTATAAATAGGAGCCCGATGCTATTTACATCCGATTTTTCTGATTCTGAATTATTAGATCCTGTTTCTTCGGTAGTAGATCCTGTTTCTTCGGTAGACACTTCCAAACCATTGACCCTGTATACATCCATTTTAGTATCTTCAGGACTATATAGATCTAAATAATCATCGCCCTCAACAAGAGCAAGGTGATACCCAATATATCCAGTTTTACTTGTTATTAAGCTGAAATCATCGGTTGAATCATATATTGCGATACCACCTTGACCTCCAATAATCATGTAATTATGATATGCTATTAGCTTAATGCCTGTTTTGGCATCAGTTAATGATTTTTGGAATTTCATATCTGAAGGATTAGTAATATCATATATGTTTGTTTGATCATTTAATGCAATTAAGGTATAAACTATATCATCAGCGATGATAGTCTCTACATCTCTAATATCCAATATACGATTATATGATATACTTAATCTTTGCAATTCACTTAATCCATTATTAGTATCAACTGATACCAGATAGAAATGATCTTCTGTTCTATGAGTAATTGTAACAATTCCATTATTTCCATAATTTAATAATGCTTTTGAGGGGAATTTTTCATCTGTAATATCGGATAAATAATACTTAGCTTCAATTGAGTAATTCTCTAGTGAAAGAATTCCAAACGCTTTATCACCAGCGAAATATATCCGTTTTTCATCATAATCAATTTGGAAATTATCAACCCTACCTACATTATCGATCTCATGTAAAATGTTAAAATCATAATCCATTATGATAAAACTAGTTTCAGAAATATAAGATGGCTGGGTTAATTTTGATCCATAAATATAATCCTCATCATATTGAAACTCAGCCTTATAATTGGAGTAAAACCCCAATTCACCTGCAAATTCAATGGAACCATTATCAATATCATAAATGTTCCTACCATAGGCATTAAAAGATGTACCAACCAATAGTTTATCTTCTGCAATAGTGTGAACTCGCTCAAATCTCATGCTATCGGAGTTATTATAAGGTAATATCTCTGGTAATTGAGTGATCTTCACTTCATTAGAATCAATTTCAACAGCAGTGGTACTATTTAGGATTAGTACTAGGGTAATGCCTATTAGTAGTATTTTTCTCATGATGATTGCGTAATTTTCAATATTATTTTTAATCTTTTGCACATCGTTTTTTACATGTTGATCAGTTTTCTCAAAATATTTTCTTTCTATGCATAGTATATTTATTAGATTATTTCAAATTGATTTCATCTATCTCAATCTCATACAGGAATCCTTTGAGCCACTCTTTGTATCGCAGAATATCATTGATACGGATCATATATTTATTGGTACCTGCATTATCTGTGTACCAGTACTCAACTTCAGCACGCTCCAATAATCTCTGAAGCACCATGTATTTGAGAGTGAGTCCGAGATTATTTCCCCTGTGTGTGGAGACTACACCTGTCAGTCGTTGCCAGGCTACTGGTTTCAGGTACTTGTTGATCTCAACTTCGGTCATTGGTACATTATTTCATTGATGAGTATTATTTCAAACACGATACTGATACCAGTTCAAACGATTATCTATTTCAAATTATTCTGGTGCTACTATGTCTGGTAATTCTCAGCTATTTCATAGTTAGAAAACAGAGGTAATTATCCTGTAGGATATGAATTCAGTGCTTGTGAACCGGAATGAGAGATTTCTGATTCAATGAGAGTTTGTGTGTTTGTGTAAAAATAGTTTGTGTGTTTGTAACAAAACCACACAAACACGTATAACCTTATATACTAGTTTCAACATAGAGTAGTATAGTGTGTGTCGCTAAGGCCTCATGACCACAAGCAACCCGGATCATGTGCCTTTCGACAACCAAAAGGAGACGCAAAAAATGAGCGAATTTGAAAACCTAGATTTCGAAGAGGAAATCACTGAAACCGAAACTATCAAGAGCAAGACCCCTGCCACATCAAAAACCCCTGCAGGTCAAAAAGTAACCGTTTACTTCCAATCCACCGTCGGACCCAACCAGAAACAAGTAAAACTTGTTGTAGCTGAGGATGCTCCCATTGGAGACATCAAATACACCGTGGGTCAGATATTTGGTCTACCCCCAGAGGAATTCCACATCTCACATGCAGGACGCACATGTGATCCAGATGATTCCCTGTCCAATTACGGCGTTGATAACGGAGATACTCTGTTATTGATCCCAGTGAGCACAGCTGGACGCGGTGCTCTATAAGAATTTACTTTAAGTAAATTCATTCCGAAAAAATAGTACTTGGGTAAATGATCACCCAAAAACTATAAAATCTTGGATCACCAGTATTTATTTATGAGTAACAATTTTGAGGAATTGCCTATTGAGGAAGATGAGGAACGCCCCTCTCCTTCTACCGAGGACAAGCTCAATATTTTCTTTGAGAGCACTATTGGCCCCTCTTCGAAAAAAGAACAACTTCTCGTAATGCAGAATGCTCCGGTGGCTGAGATTAAATTTACACTGTCCCAAATTTTTGGTATTGAGATGGAGAACTTTCATCTCATTTCTGGAGGAAGGACGATGGATCCTGATGATACGATCTCAAACTATGATCTTAATGAAGGAGACATTATTCTACTTATTCCAGTATCAACGGCAGGATAGTGTAATGATCCGTAAAGGATCAAAACTTCACAACTGAGGACCAAAATGAAAGATAAATACTCAAATTTCTTAACAATAGATCCCTTAGAGAGAAAAAGATTTGATCGACAACTCAGGTTACCTGGTTGGAATCAACTCACCCTCAAGGATTCTGTAGTAATAATTGCTGGAATAGGTGGATTGGGCACTGAAATTGCCAAGAATCTTGCCATGACTGGTGTCGGAACAATGCATCTTGTTGATATGGATATTATTGAATACAGTAATCTGAATCGTCAGATATTATTCACTGATGCAGATGAGGGCGAACCTAAAGCCCAGATTGCAGCTAAGAATTTGAAGAAAATCAATCCATTTGGAACCTACATACCACATTACTGCACATTGGAAGAACTGGATCCCAAGATCTATGAAACTGCAGACCTATACATAGCAGGATTAGACTCGGTTAAATCCAGGAGAGAACTCATAAGAAGAGCTGTTCATAACAAAAAACCATTGATTGATGGTGGAACAGCAACCTACTACGGCCATGTCTATACTTATTTACCAAGTAAAAATGCATGTTTGGAATGCGATCCCATGAGAGAGCAGGAACGAGAGACTCTTGCAGCCTGTACTCTTGTAGGGATTCCACGTCGAAGAATTCACTGTCTACTAAAAGGACAACTGTATTTTGAGGCTAAACACGAGCGATTACCTGAAACTGATGACATGAAAGAGATGAAAACTGTTCTTGATTATGCTAATAAATTGCGTGCAGAGCACTTTCCCAAAGCGGAGAATTTCTCCATGGATGAGGTTATACAGAATGTGGATCATCATGATCCCACGATTATCACTATTAATGCAGTGATAGCTTCATTGCAATCACAGGAGGCACTAAAGGTGTTACATCACACCAAAGGTGTCAATCTGGGGCATTTAAATGAAGAGTACACCATCTACAATGGTTT
>DAOUUM010000481.1 GCA_030668165.1 Candidatus Heimdallarchaeota archaeon | reverse complement strand
AAGCAGGGATATTCTACAAAAAAGCCATCAATATGATTGAGAGAAATAAAAATGGTTTTGATCCAATTAAAACCTTCCTTGAGAAAATTAATGGAATATCAAACCGTGAAGAGTTAATAGATGTTATTAATTTCCTTGCATATGAGGGTGCAAGCCCTGTTTTTGGCTTCTTTTCATCACCTGATAGGAAGGACACTTCAATTGAGGCACCACATATAGGTGCCAGTGGTATTAGCATACCACATGCCTTTGGTGGTAACAGAGATTATTATTTCGATGATGATAAACAGGCCATCAGAGATGGATTTGTGACTATGCTAACAAAACTATTTGAATTGATAGGAACAATTGATCCCGAAGTACATGCCAGGAGTGTACTGGAATTTGAAACAAAATTGGCTGATAAACACTATACACAGGTACAGAAGAGAGATCCGGAATTATCCTACAACAAATTTGAATTAACTGGGCTGCAGGAGAAATTCAGTAATCTTAATTGGAAAAGATATTTTGCAAAATTTACCGATACTGAAATTTCTTATATTGTTGTGGATAATCCTGATTTTTATGTACTATTAAATGATATGTTACTCAATGAAAATTTGGATAACTGGAAATCCTATCTCACAGCCAGAGTAATGGTTATTACAGGCAACTTCATGAGTGAAAGGATTGAAGATATAATATTTGATTTTTATGATAAGATGGTGCTTGGAACAAAGGTTAAGGAAGATGTTTGGAAACGAGTTCTGAATCTTCTCAATAGTAGACAAATGATTGGAGAGCTCATAGGGAAGATATTTGTGCAGGAACATTTCCCATCCGAGGCAAAGGAAAAAATGCTTGAACTGGTAAATAATCTGATAATAACTCTTGAGGAGCGGATCAAGGGACTGGAATGGATGGGTGAAGAGACCAAGAAAAAAGCACTGCACAAGTTATCAAAATTCTCGGTGAAGATAGGCTATCCCGATGTTTGGGAAGATTACAATGAACTAGATATATCTGAGGATGATAACTACCTTGATTTAATCAGAAACACAAGCAAATTTCATAGAGAGATCTCTCTCGCCAGATTATACAAGGCTCCAGATAAGGATCGTTGGTTTATGTCACCACAGACAGTAAATGCGTATTATCATCCATTATATAATGAGATAGTGTTTCCTGCCGGCATTCTGAGGTTCCCATTCTTTGACCTGAATATGAGCAATGCTGCCAACTATGGTGGAATTGGCATGGTAATAGGTCATGAAATTACACATGGATATGATGATAAAGGAAGTATGTTTGATGCTGATGGTAATATGATCCCATGGTGGACTGAAGAGGATCGTGAAATGTTTAATAAGAAATCTGAGTATTTCATAGAGGAGTATGGTAAATTCCTAGTGGATGGAAAGCCATTGAATGGCAAACTTACACTTGGAGAGAATATTGCAGATCATGGAGGTATTAAAATAGCGTTTAATGCACTAATGAGACATTATTCAACTCATCCCCGGGAGGATGATGATCTCAAAGCTGAACAAATTTTTTTCATGTCTTTTGCACGTCTATGGAGATCCAAAATGCGTCCAGAGATAGCAGAAACACAACGGATGAATGGCCCCCACAGCCTTCCTGAGGCACGAATAAATGTTACACTCTCTAATATCAAGGAATTCTATGATGCATTTGGTGTCTCTGAAGATGATAAAATGTATAGACCATCTCTTCCAGTGCTTTGGTAAAAAAGATAATATTAAATCAATGAACAAAAGGTCTTGGCATCAGATATTTGACAGCTAGAGCAGCAATAACTGTCAGGACAAAAATGAAAAGTAATATTATCTCAAAGCTCCACTGCGGTACGGGGACATTCATGCCCCATATAGAAGATATTATGGTTGGAATTATCAGGATAGAACCCAGTATTGTTAACCAGTAAAATCTCACATTCATATCATTGGAGGCAATAGCCAGATGCAGATTAATTATATTAGACATCTCCTCTCTTGATGTCTCAATCTGGTCCATTAGAAATAATCCTCTATCCAGCACATGATCACTGATCTCATCCGGATCAATCTGTATCTCCGGTACCAAACCCTCCAGTAACTCCCTGATATGTTCAATATCCGCTTTAACTAATTTACTTGCATCAAAAAGCCTGCCCTTTAATACTAATAAGGAGGCAACCCATCCCTTTTTGATCTCCCTCTTGACCACCTGACGTTCCAAATTATCAATGTAATCGGTCACTGAGAATAGTATCTTGATACTCATTTCCAGTAGTTCAGTGATAATATATATAAACAAATCAGATAAATTGTACTCAGTATTTGTGGTGGATATCTTTGCCATGATCTCGGAGATGATTGAATTCTTGGCCGATGGTAGGCTGTAAATCTTATTGTCCAGCAGAACGAAAGAAATCTGCAACTGGAATTCATCCTCTGTGAAAAGCCTCCTTGTGGGTAGGGAAAATACAATAACTGAGAAAGTGGCATCATTATCTTCCAAGGTCTGATATTTTGCAATTCTTGGTCTCTGTT
>DAOUUM010000409.1 GCA_030668165.1 Candidatus Heimdallarchaeota archaeon | reverse complement strand
TTTCAAATTATTAATATTGAGGTAGTTTTGCCATTAGTTTAAATTATAACTTGGAAATATGAGAATTTATATTTTGATTTTTATAATTATGTTAATTTGTTATTAGATCTGTTTTCTCTTTCTTGCTACTAATGCTACACCAGATACAAGTGATACGAATAGTATCCACATGTTTGAGAATGGTAGGCTAAATCCAGTACTATCATAACGTTCTTGGATTGCAGCAATTGCATTGTTAACAATATCAGAAGAGACACCAAGCTTGGGATCCCAAACGATTTTTTGTGCGTTAACAGTCATGAATGAGAATACAATTCTGCTTGAAGTTTCACCAGCCTCAAGAACATCATCTTCATCATCATCAACAACAGGTGAGCTTAGTACATCAATTACTGATCCATCAGCATCTGCGGTCTTGATACAGGAGAAGAAACCTGAAGCTTCGGTTGAGTTCATACTTAATTCGGCCTCATCACTGCTGAAGCCATTACTCTCATCCTCAGTGTCCTCTTTAACCTCTGATTCTGTTTCGGTTTTTACCTTGGATACAAGTGCCAGACTTGAGCTGGTTGAATTGTAATCAAAACCATTGATATAGACATCAATTTTCAATGCATTTGGTGTGAGTGTGGAATTGTTTTCCAACTGAACCAGACCATCGGTTATCATTAAAACAAGTGTGAATACACCATCTGCAGTAGTAGCAGTAATTACATGAAGTGAATTGTTTATCAGTTCGTAACCAATAGCATTCCATCCAACTTCCTCAAATTCATAATCAGTTAATACTGACTCATTTTGATAACCTGCATCTCCGATGTCAATGTACTCATAGAGTCTTTCAAATTCAACACGGAAATCTAATTTTGATTCAGCATCAGTAGATTCGGTGGAATACTTGAATTTAATTTCAGCTTCTTCCTCAATGACAAACTCAATCTCAATTTTGTCTTTGGTATCACCAAATTTTAATTCGGATTGCAGTTCAACCTTATCGTCCTGAACCTCGATCTGGATCTCACGTTCATACGCAGCTTCGATCTCATCCTGCTCTGCCTCATCGTCTTCATCATCGGTCTCATCATCAGTCTCATCATCGGTCTCATCAGACCCATCATCTGTATCCTGAGTATCCTCGGTATCCTCGGTATCTGTTTCATCGCTGTCATCAGCAATAACAGTACCCACATATGCTGTAGTAAATAGGGAGAACAGCATCATTAATATCAAAAGCCATCGAAATAGTTCTTTCATTTATATCACAAAGAGATTCTTTCTCTAATATAAGTATAGGATTTTTTATATATAATATACTATGGAACGAACATTCCCAGTCTCGTCAGGGTCTTAAATAGGAAATAAAGGGTTTAAACCTTAATATTTCCCCACTCCGAATAAAATGAATGTGATAATAATTATACTTCATATATTTTGCATAGTAAATCTCTATCTTTGAATATCTCAAAAATAATTAACGAATTTCAGATTTCTACATCAAATCACTGATACAATTAATTATTTCAGTTTCTACTCCCGATTAATGACTTTCTCAATTGTTGCATTCGATAAAGAAACTGGCGAATTAGGAATAGCTGTTCAGAGTAAATTTCCCTCAGTTGGATCTCTGGTCCCCTGGATAAATATGAAAGCAGGTGCAGTTGCCACACAGGCGATGGCAAATCTGGAGTATGGTAGAACAGGTATAAAATTATTACAAGCTGGAGCTACAGCCCAGCAGGTGCTGAATATTCTTCTTGAGAATGATCCGGAAAGTGAACACAGACAGGTGGGAATAGTGGATCTTCAGGGAAATGCTATCAGTTTTACCGGATCAGAATGTTATGATTGGGCTGGTGGTAAATCCGGTGAAGGAATTGCCTGCCAGGGAAATATTCTCGTATCCAAGGAGACAGTTGATGCAATGTACGATACATATCACAGTACAGATGGAGACCTTGCGGAGAAATTGATGTGTGCACTTGAGGCAGGTCAGAAGGCCGGAGGTGATTCTAGAGGTCAGCAATCCGCTCATTTACTGGTTCATCGAAAGAATGGAGGATACGGTGGAGGAAGTGATGTGTATATAGATGTGAGAGTTGATGATCATCCAAATGCAACTACTGAGTTGCGCAGAGTATTTGAGCTGTATTCAATGATATTACTTGAACGGGAGGATCCTCAGAGTATAACTGAACTTACAATAGATACCTACGTTAGAATATCAAGAAAATTACTTGAATTAAAATATCTGGATAATGATACACAAGACTCTGTAGTCATTGAGAAGGCATTCACCAGGTGGATCCATACAGAAAATTTTGAAAATAAGATAAGGGATGATGGTTTTGTTTGGAATTCAGTTTATAATTACTTACTAAATAGTTAATTACATATTTTATTGATATTCTACTTTTGCAATTTCTACTCATCTAATAACATAAAATGATACTAAAATCCAGGATATTATTATTTGATATTTATCATTTATTGACATTTCAACACCTATGGTTTGAATATTGGATTGAATAAATTAATGGTTATTTAATAATAACAATCAATTGTATAAAGAGTAATTCAAATTAATTTGAGCTAAATATCTTTTAATATTATATGTAATTGTTAAATATTAGTTTGATCAATTCATCCATATTGTGGGATTAATAGTATGAGTAATAATTATTGAACGAATAATTTTTAAATCAAAATTGAACTAATTAACTATGGAGATAACCTCAGTTAGTAATAGAATAATTGGAGAAATATCTAGTAATAATGATGATATTGAGATTTGTTTTATATCTGAGAGCAAGGGAATTCCAATAAAACAAGAAACCATGGCGAATCATGTAAAACATGAATATTGGCCCATGTTAAATGGAAATTATCGTTATTGTACAGATAAAAAATGCCCTGTAATTTACTATAATAATAAAGATAGCAAATATTTTATCCAGGATGAATTGAGAACAACTGTTATGCATAAAATACCAATTGGAACACCTAATCGACCAGCTTGTTATTGTATGATGTAAAAGTTTGTCAAAAACTGATTTTGGGAATATTTTCTGATTCAGTAGTATAAATACTGAACTGATCTAGTATTTATGTTATCTAACCTCATGGGTTGATAACGTAGGGACTAGGACAGTAGCTACCTGTCACCCTAGGATTTAATCATAGGGTACGGAAAAGCATAACTACAGGCCGAATGCTCGTAAGAGAAGTCCCGTCATAAGACAAGCTGGTGTAAGACTACTGTG
>DAOUUM010000014.1 GCA_030668165.1 Candidatus Heimdallarchaeota archaeon | reverse complement strand
TCTATATTGCTGGCAAATCAGCAAAGAGACCCGATCTTGGTTTATTCCAGAAAGTTGAACTGAATATCTCCAAACCCGATACATATTCTGCTTCACTGTAACTAAGTGAGCATTGATTATATCAAGTTCTTTGATTTTTGCGCCAACTTTGATATTCGATCCATCTGGAAATTTTGCCTTCCTGTTTCTTTTGACAGCAAAAATACCCTGATAACCCTCGTCTAGTGTGGTATTAATTACGTCTTTGGAGCCATACCAACTATCACCAAGAACCACCCCTTTTTTCTTCTGAAATTTAGGAAATTGCTTGATTTGCTTTTGTGCCAGTTGAAGTTTGGATTGAAATTTCTTTATATCTTCAAATTTATCTTTTTTCAGATAAATATCTGCATATAATGGGATATCAATGTTTCCAAGCAACATGTGGCTTGTCACCACATGTTGTCCCCATGTAGATTTGTTCTCCGTGTGATCCCAGTGATAACCAACACCAGGTAGTTTCGCTCCATATCTTGCACACAAACTATCATCTAGAATTAATGGTACATATTTCCCAAGGCTTTGATCAACAATTTGTAATGTCTGCTGTATACGTTGTTCATTGAGGGCTTCTTCATTCCATTTGCTTTGACTGAGAAACCGAGTTACAGATGATGGGTCCTTATCAGAATAAGAATTGGCAATTTTACTACCAGAAACCTGCCCATGCAAGTTTCCTAAAATCCATGATTGAAAATGAGTTTGTTGTGGTCTACTAAGTTGATGTTTGAAAAGGTTGAAATAAATCTGCAATTTTGGGAATATGTGATTTTTGTTGGTTGTTGTCACAGATGAAAACGAAAATCACACCTTATATCTAGGGACCATGAAAGTGATTCTAGAGCTTAATTTCCAAAAATAGTTTACTTTTTATCTAGAAGATAAACTAATGTTTTAAATTTATTAATTTTATTGCTAGAGACTTGGTTTCCTATAATTTCAAATTATTGATTGGAAATGCATTTTTTAAAATAAAGTGCATGACCTAAGTTAGTAATTAAAACCCTCAATCTCGTCCTCAGGTAATAAATCAGGATCAATCTCAAAATATAAACTACTCTTAAATTTCGGACTTCTGATCAAATCATTCATTATGACATCATCTAAATATGTTAGCAGATTATCATTTACTTTATGATCCTTTGAGCTAAATTCATAGAGTGGTTTATCCTCATTAACAAGGTTTAATTCCTCTAATTTCCTCTGTATCGACAATACTTTCAACCTAGAGATCAAATCTGTTTTTGAAATTACAACAATAAACTTTGATGCGCTGTAGTACTCGTAAATATCTCGAAGTAAATTGAACTGCTCTTCTAATGTAGAACTCGCATTCTCAGATATATCTACCATATAGATCATCACATCAGCCAAATGCTTCAATGCAGCCAATGCCTGTAATTCAACAATATTCCGATCCTCAATGGGTCTATCCAACAAACCAGGAGTATCAACAAATTGAATTTGAAAGAATTTCATATTTCTATGGCCAAAAATTAGTTTTTTGGTTGTAAATGGATAACTTGCTATTTCTGGTTTACCTGAGGTGGCAAAATTAATAAAGGAAGATTTTCCAACATTTGGTACTCCACAAACCACCACACAAGGTAGGGCAGGATTATAATTCGGTAGGGTACTAAGCAATTTTCTTGCATTTTCCAATTCAATAAGCGCATCACCAATTTGGTAAATCATACTTGAAATCCTACCAAATAACGATTTACGATGTGATTTAATTTTCATTCTATTTTCTGTATTTTGAAGCTCTTCTAATATGTCATAGGATAGATTTCTGATAGTTTCTTTCACACCATCAACCCTTCCAAGACTAAGTCTGATGGCATCTAGATCCGCAAGTATATCCATCAACTCAAAATAAAATGGGTGTATTTGATTGAGTGATGGAAAATTCTCAACAATATCTGATAATCTATCATATATACTACTTGTGAAAGTGTTAATCCTGTTAATTTCATGTTCCTTGGATCTTCTAATAGGATCTCCACGACTCTTTGGAGGTTTAATTTTCATAGATTTACTGAATGCAATATCAAGTAATTCCTGAGCAGTATGAACTCTGTTCAGATTTTTCCAGATATCATCAAGTTTATCCATAATAAGGGTATATATTGATCATTTAAAGACTTACAGATAGATTTTCTAAACTTGGAGATTGACTGATAATTCTTGTTTGTAGGCAAGCTAAAGCGTTTTCAGGAATATAAAAATTGGATTTTACAATTATAATTGATAATTTGCCTAAATGATATTCGTATCTATCGATCGACCTAAAAGGAAGTAAAAAAAACTAAAAATATCTCGTATGAGATTATATGGGCTGGTAGCTCAGACCGGTAGAGCGCTTCGCTTGCATTTTAATAAAACAAGATCCGAAGCGGCCGCGGGTTCAAATCCCGTCCAGTCCATTATCTATGAATAATTTCTTAGTTTTGAGAGCAGAAAAAATTATATTTGCAAATTTATGATTTCTTGAAATATGATAAGTTAACTCTCTGGTGACCTCGTTAAGTATAACATCTTTATGTATCCAAATGAAAATGATACTGTTAGATGTACAAAGATCAATTATCTTTGAATTCATTTCATGGCAAATTAGCATATTCGGTTTCAATCTAACAATATCATCAAACCTACATAATTTATCTAGATAGAGAACAGTTTCTATGTTTTCAATTGTCTTAATGGGCATCCAAACTATTCTTTCATCAAATCTTTGAAGAATTATTTCCAAATTAACTATATAGGAAAAACTAATTAACAAATTATTGACCTCTAGTTTCTCAGACCATACCGACAGTTTGTTTCCATTAAATATTTCGAGTAGTATTTTCTTGCCTATTATTGAATTAAAGATCCAGTTAATACCTAATGAATAGACATAAATATCATTTTTATACAGAATTTCAAGTACTTTGGATATGAATTCCTCAGGTTCATTTTCTAATTCATTTAGGATTATAATAAGATTGGATGAATTTGAAATTGCTATTCCGATTGCAATATTAGTTAATCTACCACTGGTAATTACACCATTGATTTTAACCTTTTCATTTTTAGATGTGCTTCTTTTTAATTGCCAACCACCACCCTTTGATTGAATACCCATATTTTCTATAAGATATTGTTCAAAATCAATCCCAATTTGAATTCCTGGCATATTCTACAGTTAATGTTAGTATAATTCATTTATATGTATTTAGGAAATACAGACTAATTTGAAAGTGAATGAATAGAAATGAATACCAGTTCCTTAAGAGGTTAATATTTTCGATCACAATATTCATACATAATTATGATATATCTATTTGTCCTATCTCCTAATTTTTCAAGGTCATAGAAATTATAATATTAGTGAATGAAATTATAAGACAGGTTCTCCATGGTAAGCCACATATACATATAGGTAAATTCGGTATTTCAGAAGCAGTAATTGATCAAATTAAAACCCAATTTAATACAAAAACCATTATCAAAATTAAATTTCTTTCAATAGAAGGATTTCCAAATATAAAAATTGCAGTTCATTATCTGGCCAATGTGTCCAATTCAAAAGTCCTTGATATAAGAGGGAAAACGTGTATTCTACAAAAAGTATGAAATATCATAAAACCAATTTATTTTTAATATCACTAATAAAAATTATATTGTTTAAAGTATTATATTCTTCTTCTAATCTTGAATCCCCTGTAATAATAAAAAATAATTTTTCCTCATTTAAATAATCATTTTCTCTAATTAATAATTCAGGATCAACCAAATTGAAATTTGTTACCAATAAGAATTCAAAATGAATTGAATTTACTAACAAACAAATTAGATTATTGCTTTCTGAACATGATGGTAAACGGGTGAATTCAACATCATTTAGGAATAGAAATAATCTTTCTTCCAATTCCTCCTGTGTCAAATTTAGAGATCGATGTGGAGTATCCTGCACATCATTAGTACTTATTAATTGATTTTCAGTGCTGATTGGTGCCTCGCTTACAATATCCTTTTCAGGAATTTCTTGGTTGGATACTGATTTATGAATGAATCCCAACCAATGTCTTGGAACAATAGTTTCAGCTACTTCACTACAATCAACATTTATCAAATGAACAATAGAATGTAATATGGAAATCATACTTGCCATTTCTAGTTTCTGATCACAAATACCCAAATTTGTTTGAATCGGCCTACTCCTTATTGTTTTATTAGTTATGATTTTAATAGTTCCATTTATGAAATTATTGCTGGTAAAATACTCCAATAAGTTTTTCTCAATCTTCTTTTGTTCTGATTCTGAGTTTGAAGTTAATTCCATTATCAATGAATATTCAATTTTTTCATTCGCTATCTCAACACCAATAGCAATCGTTAATCCTCTAATTCCACTTAAATCCTTTAATATGGCTGTGATATTCTTATTTATCGAGAGACTAGAAATGGAAATATACTTATATTTCAGGTCCCTTCCTATTAATCCATTGAGAGATTGGTCAGAATGGGATAATCCGATATGGATTAGATCATTTTTGATTGGTTGAATGGTGATATAATCAGGGATAATTGGAAATACCGTGCTTACCAAATTGGATATTATATTTTTAATCTCGAGAGATAAATCAAGATTGAAATTAATATAGTAACCTAGATAAAGATAAATTTCAGAATCTGAAAGCTTAACTGAGAAAAAATCACAATTCATTTCGAGCAAGTTCCACAATTGGTTGAATATGTCACTTCCATTGTTGATATCTTTGGTTCTTTTCAATAAAAAACTGAATAGTAATATATTCCGATCCTTCCTCTCAATAATACTGATTAACTCTTTTTTAATCATTGATACTCCACCTTCTTATTGGAGGATTCACCATACAACGGAACTAATCCCACCTATTGACGCGCATAACCAAATCAAAAATTAATTCAATTCTTCAATTTAAAAACTAATAAATAACCAATCGCATTTATTCAAAGAATAAATAAAAATAAATTGGACTAAATTTTACTCCATCTGATTTTAGGATTATGAAAAATTGAATTTGCGATATCAGGTCCTTGTGTTCCTGCAGCATAATCTAATAATTTGCCCTCACTGCCATCAGATTTGTCAATTTCATTCCAAAATTTCAAGAATGGGTCTACAATCTTCCACATCTCAGCAATTTCATCAAATCGAATGAAAAGTGTGCTATCTCCCCTCATAACATCTACTAATAATCTTTCATATGCTTTAGGTTCAGATAATTCAGCTGTAGCACCTAAATTTAACTTAAATGCCTCCATTTCAGACAATAATCCAGGTGGTTTCCATCCAATCGTTATCTCCACCCCTGCTTTTGGTTGTATTTCGAGTTTTATCATGTTTGGGATTGGTTTTTGTTGATCCAGTAAGGTGGGCACAATTGCATTAATTTCTTTCAAGCTGATAATAATCTCAGTTTTCCTCTGTGGCATCCGTTTACCAGTTCGTAAATAAAATGGAACCCCTTGCCATCTACTGTTATCGATAAACAATTTAATTGCAGCATATGTTTCTACCTTGGAATTAGGATCAACTCCCTTCTCATCCGTATATCTGTTGACGAGTTCAGAATTAACCACTCCCTTGTTATATTGACCTCGATAACTATTTTCAATAATATCCCCTTTGACTTTGTATTTTCTAATTTTCTCAAATATACTAACCTTATTGTTCCGTATCTCCTCTTGATCTAATGAATTTGGTGGTTCAATTGTTAAAAGAGCTAATATCTGGAGAAGATGTGATTGGATCATATCTCTCACGGCACCAGTTTGTTCAAAGAATTCGACTCTACCTTCAACTCCGATCGTCTCAGCACTGGTAATCTGTACATGATCGATGTACTTATTTGTCCAAATTGGCTGAAATATTAGATTCGTCATACGAAATATCAAAATATTTTGCACTGATTCCTTTCCTAAGAAATGATCTATTCTATAGATTTGATCTTCATTAAAGTGCTCAACAATGCTTTTGTTCAACTTAATCGCACTTTCTAAATCTAGACCAAATGGTTTTTCGACAATTATTCTTGACCAGTAATCAGGGTTGGATAGATTCAAACCCACTGTTGCTAGTTTATCAACTATCGCCTCGAAATGACTAGGATTTGTAGCAAAATAGAATAACCTATTTACAGATTGGCCCCATAATTTTTCTTTTTCATTAATTTTCTCCTTAATAATATTGAATGTATCATCGTCGTAGTAATCCACTTTTAAAGATTCCATTTTTGATTCCAATCTTATCCAATATCTCTGTTCCATTTTATGGCTACAATATTGCATCACTCGATGCTTCATGTGTATGTGAAAATCCTGACCGGTCTGAATTCTACGACCTAATCCAATGATTGAAAGTTTTTCAGGTAATAAATCTTCTCTAGCCAGGTGATAAAGGGCCGGCATTAACTTCCTTCTGGTTAAATCTCCAGAGGCACCAAATATAATCAAAATGGTGCCCTCAGGGACACCATGTCTAAGAACTACTGATCGATCTGCAAGTACTGTCAATTAGACTTCAATTTAAAACTGATATAACTAATTAAAATCTCTTTTTATCTAATGATTAAATAAAATGAGCATTTTCAATTATTATTTATTCTGTTGGAAAAGTTTAGAAATTAGGGGATTATTAATTGCATGATTGTATAGATTTTCTGGTTTATGGGAGAAATGCATGAGGTTGAAATTAGCTTGTAACCAGTTCCGCTCAGTTCTCTGAACCATACATTAGGTAGACATTCAGAGAGTATTTGAATACTTGGCACATTACATTAAAAGTGAATATACCGAGAAATTGAGTAATAGTAATACAATATCCCACATACGAATTTTGGTGTTGCAATCAAGTTATTAATTTATAATTTATTGGAAATATTATGATTAATGAATATGAAGAGGCGTATAGATTACTCAAGAAGGAAGTTTTTAGTGCTGGAAAATCATTTATGGATGCATATGATAAGATTGAATATGTAATATCTAAATCCATAAAAAATGTACTGATATGTGGTATGGGAGGATCTGGCATCAGTGCTAATTATATTCAAGTTCTTAACAATAGCCCTGACATTTCAGTATCAATCAACAAAGAATATACGATATCGAGGATACCACAAGACGTACTTGGAATTGTGATCAGCTATTCTGGGAATACTGAAGAAACAATACAGATGTATAATCAGTTAGTATCTAATGGAAATAAAATCATAATCATCACATCTGGAGGAAAATTATCAAAATTAGCAATAACCAATGGTAATAATTTATTTAATTTACCCAGAAATCTTCAACCTAGGGCTGCATTTCCGCATATTCTTGGCACTTTGTATGGTATTACCAGAGATTTACTGGATCTGACTAGGATAGATGAAAAAATTAGAAATCAAATTTATAGTTCATCAGATTTCAAAAACGATAGAAGTATTTTATCAATATTGGAAAAAATTTCAAAAGTTTTACTAATAGAATTTCCATTTATTTTGACCTCGAGCATTATTAGCCCAGTTGGTCTCAGATTTCGTTGTCAGCTGAATGAGAACTCTAAATTGCCTGCAATCAATCTTGATCTACCTGAATTTAGTCATAATGCAATTGTTGCATTGGACGGTTCCTTTAGAGAAAAACACAATTTTGTCCTTCTCCCATCATCATATCAAAACGATAGAACAAATATTCATTTTGATTTTATTAGAAATCTAAATGGACTCAATCATGAGGTGATAGAACTAAACGTTTCTTCAGAATCTATTTTAGAGGAGATTTTGAAACTAACTTGGTACACTGATTTTATATCTATTCAAATAGCAAAATTACAAAACATAGATCCTGTTGCTGTACCATCAATAGTACAATTAAAGGGCATTTTAGGAAAAAATTATTAATTTTACTTCCAATAATTCAAATTAGACATACGCGCACTATTAATTTATGACTAGGGTAGTAAAAATGTTATTAGAACGAAGGTTTAAAAATATAATTTAGAGCGATCTACTTGTCCTTTTGTGAGAATTATGGCACAGATACTAGAACAATATGCTTCCACAATCTTATTATTCAGTTTAGCACTGGTTACAGTTCTATTGTTTTGGGCTTTGAACAAACTCTTAGCTCCCAAGCGTGATAAAAACAAGGAAATAGATGGCTTAAGTGCATTCATTGCATATGAATGTGGAGAAATACCAGTTGGAGAGGCGCACTCTCGTTTCAATTTTCAATATTATGTTTTTGCCTTAGTTTTTGTTGTATTTGATGTAGTAGCATCATTTTTAGTAGTTTGGGCAATGGTAGTCAAAGATCTAGAATCCCCCCTTATCAGTTTGATTTCTGTTGGAGTCTTTCTTGGAATATTAACAATCGGTTTTATTTATTGGTGGATTAGAGATGCATTAAGGTGGATGTAAATGAATTTTGAAGAGAAGTTAAAATCAGAATTTTCAGATAAAATTCTAGGATATGAAAATGATAAATTCTTTCGACACTATTTTACTGTCGATAATACAAACTTGATTGATATTGCAAATTATATCAAGCATGATTTAGGTTTCACTCTTGCAAACATGTGTTTGGGTACAGATCTTAAAGATAAAATGGAGATAATTTGGTATATAGGAAAACCGAACATACCTGATTTAATTGCTTTAAAAGTTCATGTTGATCGTGAAAATCCAGTAGTTTCTTCATTGACAAATATTTGGAGCGGACTAGATTGGCATGAAAGAGAAACTTATGACTTGGTTGGTATAAATTTTGATCAACATCCCGACCTGAGACGACTATTGATGCCTGATAATTGGGAAGGTCATCCTCTTCGGGAAGATTATGTTTATCGAAAGCCTAAATATAGACAACCGGAGGATTACTAATGTCCGAAAAAACAGAAATGAACCTATTTATGGGACCCCAACATCCTGCAATGCATGGTCTCTGGTCATTACGATTAACTATTGATGGAGAAACAGTTATTGATGCAGATGCTCAGATTGGTTATTTACATCGTGGATATGAAAAACTATTGACAAACAGATCATTTGAACAAGGTGTACCAATTACAGATAGATTATGTTATGTGGAAAGTCACAGTTGGTCCACCTCATACGTTCATTCCATCGAAGGTATCTATGATTTAGAGGTTCCCGAAAAAGCTAATTGGCTCAGAGTAATTACTCTTGAACTTCAAAGGATCGCAAGTCATTGTTTGTGGTTAGCCGCCATGAGTGTTGACATCGGAGCATTAACAATGCTGATATATCCTATGAATGCAAGAGAATTAATTTTATCCATGCTGGAAGATATTACGGGTGCCAGACTCACGTATAATTATACGAAAATAGGTGGAGTGTCTGCTGATTTATCCCCTAACTTTACCAGAAAGATGGAATCTAGCTTTGAAGAATTCAACCGCCTTCATTATCAATTTCTTGATCTTCTTGAGGAAGCACAAATATTCCGAATTAGGACAAGAGGCATTGGTATTTTGTCCAAAGAGGATGCACTTAATTATGGTACCACAGGACCGGTTCTCAGAGGTAGTGGTGTAGCAAGTGATATCAGAAAAGACGATCCTTATTTTGGATATGATCAATTAAAATTCAAAATTCCTATTCGAACGGAAGGAGATTCATATGCTCGATACAGAGTTAGAATAGAGGAAATGCAGGAATCGATTAATATTTGTTGGCAAGCATTAGATAAATACAATGAACTAAAATCATCAGATCCCTTCAAACTTGATAAATTGCCAAGAAGGCCAAATGAAGGAGAAGTATATCGCAGGATTGAATCTGGAAGAGGTGAGGCCGGATTTTATATACTCAGTGACGGAAAACCCCAACCATACCGAGTTAAAATAAAAAGCCCTGTGTTCAATAATTTACAACCCCTTACACCTCTGATTATTGGTGGTAAAATAGCTGATATTCCTGCAATCATGGGGTCAATTGATCTATGTGTTGGAGATTTGGATAGATAATCAAACTCCCATTAATTCTAAGAATCTGGTCGCTTCTTCCTCATTAATCATTTCAAATTTTGGAAAGGATTTGTGTCCAGGTAAGATTGATATCAATTGCAATCTAGATAAATTTTGCATGGCATTTCTGGTCTCCTCAAATCCTAAACCTGTCATTTTTATTAATTCTTCCAGATCTAGACTCTTGTACTCTATTATCATTATTAAACAAATAGAGGTATACAATCTTTCTTTGGGTATCGTTAAATCTTCATTAATCAATCCGGGCATTTTATGTCAATCATATTTTATTTTGATTTATAACATCAGATTATTCTGAACATCAAATGATAAATTATTGGACAGTATTTTTTTGCTATCTATAATGAAAATTAACTTTATATTTAAAAAATATGAATTAGTAATCATAAAAGAGAATAATCAATTCTAGGTAACAAAATTGATTCCTAGATTTTGATTAGCATATAAGGTGTAAACATGAGCAATACTGAAATTCCAACAGTCAATGGAAAACCATTGAACGAAGTGATAAAAGAACTTAAAGATCGGTTCAAAATAGTGGGCAGAGATGTAGAATTACTATTAAGCCTTGCCTCAAAACTTGCAGGAAAACATCTATTACTTGAAGGAGATGTTGGGGTGGGAAAAACCACTTTGGCTCATGCAATTGCAAATTATTTTACTCAGAATTTGGAGCGAGTTGATGGAGATGATCGATATAGTGCTGCCAGACTGGTTGGTCACTTTGATCCTCCAATGGTCATTCAAAATGGTTATACATGGGATACCTTTGTAAGAGGTCCACTGGTAAATGCAATGCAAAATGGGTCCATTTTATTCTTGAATGAATTAAATAGGATGCCTGAAGGTACACAAAATGTTTTACTTGCAGCAATGGATGAAGGATTGATCATGATCCCAAAACTTGGGATGGTTAAGGCAAAACCCGGCTTTTTCATTATTAGTGCCATGAACCCACAAGAATTTGTAGCTACCACCCCATTATCGGAGGCTCTGAGGGATCGTTTTGCATGGATTAGACTCGAGTATCAGAGTGAGGAAGAAGAAAGACAAATCACCAATTATAGATCCGGAGTTGATGATGAACAAATTCTTAACGTAGCTGTTAAGGTTGCCAGGAGATCAAGAAATTGGAGTGACCTTAGAAGAGGAAGTTCAATTAGAGGAGCTATTGATTACAGCAGCATTCTCAATTATTTAGATCGTTCAGAACCAACCTCTTGGATTGATGCTGGTATTATGGCGTTTGCTACCAAAGTAGAAATTGAAGATGGTGTTGATAGAAGAGTTGAGGAAATAATAAAAGAGATTATTGGGGAGGTACTCTCAGAGCAGGATTTTTTCTGAGAGATGAGATTTTTGGTAAAGACCTCACCGAAGATCTCAGTAAACAATTGACTTCAATGAGAGGCAAATTTGATAAGGAGAAGATCCTAGAGGCAGAAATAGTAACTGGAAGGAGATCTCCAGCTCAATACAATAAATTATCAAAAGGTATGAATTTTCTCCAAATAAAATCCCTTGCGGACAAAGCTGTGGATGTTGAGAATATGCCGGCTATCCAAGGATTAGCCATGTCAAATAAGGCGGCAGTTGCTTTATCGATGTCATCCAATGAAGGATTCCAATTATTAGCAAGGAAAACCTCTTCTGGGGATAATTCAGCTCCAAATTTGTTTTTTATGCTTCGCGGATCCTTATCAGATAGAGCTAGACCAATATTCAAGCGTTTAGCAAGAAAGAGCATCCTAAAGGTAACTCGGGGAATCACTGGTCAGGGACTAAGGGGAAAAGTACTGGTTCGGACAGATTATTCACCCGATGCTGAAGAATTTGATGATGAATTGACAATTGAGAACTACTTAGAAAAGCGGCTTCTAACATATGAAGATATTGTTGCAATAGAGAGAAGGGAAAAAACCAAATGTGGTGTACTAATCTTTGATACCTCTGGCTCATTATATGGTGGTAAATTTACTACAGCAGCTCTGGCCGTGGCTGTGATGGCTTTTCATCTTGCTCATGATAATTTTGCCATAGTACTGTTCAATACAAAACCATACTTGATTAAGAGATCAAACGAAAAAGTGGATATTAATGAACTTGTGAACAGAATATTGGATTCAGAAAGTGCTGGTTATACAAATATTACCGAAGCTCTGGAATTAGGTGGCATTGAGCTTGCAAAAATGAGAGGTACAAACAAATTTGCAATCCTAGTCAGTGATGGAGTCTTTAACAGAGGTGGAGACCCTCGGAGACAATTACACCGATTTCCTAAATTGCATGTACTTGGTCTCCCCTCAAAACACGATTGGGGTAGAAGGCTTTCAATGGACATGACCCGAAAAACTGGTGGAAGATTTTCAATGGTGACATCATATGAGGATGTTCCACAAGCTCTCATGAACCTTCTTCGACATACATAGATAATAAATAACTTGATATCAATTTTATCTGAAAAATGATTTAGGATTTATCTTTCGGGTTTAATAAGGAGTATTAATTTTTATATTCTACTTTTGGATACTTATTATATAGTGTTAAAGGACAGTGATAAATTGAGTAAAACGCTTTCAAAAGATGAAGTAATTGATATTATTGTTAAAACAACTGGTTTAGATAGATCTGAAATTGTTCAAAAAATAAATGAAACTATAACGATGATGGATCAGATGGTAAACGAAGAGGGAGCGGCATATATTGTTGCAGACCAATTAAATGTGAGTTTGGAGGCTGATAAAACCTCCACAACTCTAAAAATAGATCAGCTTCTAGCTGGACAATCGAATGTTACTGTCATTGGACGAATCTCAAAGATTTACCCAACGAATACATTTACGAGGAAAGATAACACGATTGGTAAGGTCAGAAATATTGAGTTATTGGATAATACAGGGTCAATTCGTGTTTCTCTATGGGATGGTAAGGTAGATTCCTTTATTCAGAAGAATATTTCTATTGGTGATATTTTAGGAATATCCGGTGGAAACGTCAAAACTGGCTATAAAGATGCTCTAGAAATCTCAGTCGGTGCTCATGGATTATTGGATAATTCTGTCCCCGGAATCAAAGATAGTGATTTCCCTGATATTCCAAAAGCAGAAAAAATTTCTTTGAACTCATTGATTGACGCAAACGGCGAAGTTTCAATTGAAGGGAAAATAATCGAAAAGCAACCAATATACGAATTTGATCGAGAGGGTAGGAAAGGCAAAGTAGCGAGTCTGACAGTAAAAGATGAAACCGGTCAAACTAGAGTTACATTTTGGAATGATGATTGTGATAAGCACTTGAATTATGAAATAGGAGATGAGATTTCAGTATCAAGTTTGAGAATTACAACTAATAAGTATGGAGACAAAGAATTAACCTTCAACTCATATTCAATAATCGATAAAATAACTGATACTGGAAAATTTGACACAGTTATTGTATCTGATCCTGATAAATGCTTAAATATTGCGGATATCACTGATGGGATGAATAATATAACTGTTGTCGGTAAAGTGATTGAATTATACGACTTGAAGGAGTTCGAAAAGGAAGGTAGAACAAATCAAGTTCAAAGTTTACTAATTCAAGATAATACTGGATCAATCAGGGTAACTTTTTGGGGAAATAAAACTAATGATATCTCCAAAATGACATCAGATAACACAGTTAAAATTTCCTTCTGTAGATCCAGATTCAACGACTATTCCAAAGAGGTTGAAATAACAGCCACAGATAAATCAGTTGTGGAATTAAATCCAGAGGAAGGAAAAGCTATAGAGGAGATCAGTTCTGCAAAATTAACATTCTCTGATATAAGCTCGGTTCGTAAAAGGGTTTCCATCATACTTAAGATAAGTAGAGTTTTTGAAGAAAGAACAGTAAATATAAGGGATACTGATGCAAAAGTATTGAATTTATCTGTAGTGGATACGGAGGGTAATCAGGGAAAAATCGCAGCCTGGGATGATAATATTAATAAAATAAGTGATCTAGCTGAAGAAGATAGTATCGAATTGACCAATGTTAAAATTAAACCTGGTTCTGGAGAATATGGTCCAGAAGTAACAATATCAAATAATACAACGGTTTCTCGCGCTGAAAATATTGAATTCATGCCAGTCATCCAAACAGCTGATAAATTACAAAAAGGATATTATCACAAAACCCCCTTAAATCAACTATCACCTGGTAGTTCAGTGCATGTAGTTGGAACGATTGTGAAGGTTTACAAACCTACGATATATGATGGCTGTTCATCCTGTCAAAGAAAAGTGATGGTGGATGTGGCCGATGAATCCATAGGGAAATGCATTGATCATGGTGAGGTTAAACCCGAACCTAAATTAATATTAGCACTGGTTCTGGATGATAATATTGATACCTGTACCTTGAAATTCTTTGGTAATAGAGCTGAGGAATTATTGGGTGAAAAAGCAAAGGACGCAAAGGAGAAAATTGAGAGACTCTCAGATCCACTTGCTCCCGTAGCCCATTTGGAAATGAAGGCTATTTGGATAGAAGGTAGGGTAGTAAAAGACGAGGTTAGAGACGAGATTTCTATAACCGTTGACAAATTTGGATACCCTGATATTGATCAAGAAACAGATTCAATTCTAAGCAGATATGAAGATTATTAAATGACTACCAGAATCTCATTTTAATTCCAATTAGGTTGGTATCTTTATAACAATAATTAAAACTAATGAATCAGTACGATGATTTGCCGAATCTACCAGTGATTAGTGTATGAGCACTTTCGACGATCAAATCAGAGATTTAGAAGATGAAATTCGTAAGACCAAGATAAATAAAGCTACAGAAGGACATGTTGGAAAAATAAAGGCAAAAATTGCCAAACTTAAAAGAACTCAGCAAGAGAAGATCCTAGGATCATCAGGTGGAGGAGGATATGGATACGATGTCAAAAAATCAGGTGATAGCAGCGTTGCTCTCATTGGATTACCATCTGTTGGAAAATCTACATTGTTGAATAAATTATGTGACAAGGAAATCTCTACAGTCGGTGCTTATGCTTTTACTACATTAGAAGCTATTCCAGGTACCATGTTCTATGATGGAGCTACAATACAAATAATAGATCTTCCTGGAATAATTTCTGGGGCTTCCAAGGGGAAAGGAAAAGGAAAACGAGTTCTTGGTGTGGCAAGAAGTGCAGATTTAATACTAATAGTGGCTGATGTTTACAAAACTGAAAGACACCTGGAAATCATTGAAAATGAATTGTTTCACGTCGGTATTCGAATGAATCAAGAACCTCCAAAAATTGTAATAGAAAAGACAAAAAGTGGGGGAATCGCCATTGCAACCCTCAAGACACTCACAAATATTACAGAAAAAACAATCAAGGCAATTCTCACAGAATATCGAGTGATAAATGCCAATGTTACCATCCGATCGGATATAACAATTGATCAATTAATTGATTCCCTTGAGGGGAACAGAGTGTATATCAATGCTTTTTATGTAATTAACAAAATAGATCTGATTGATGAAGAAGAGAAGGATAAACTTCTCTCGACTTATCAGAACTCGTTAGACATATCTGCTGAAGCCAATATTAACATTCCTAAATTAAGAGACAGAATAATGGATAACTTAAAAATAATTAAAGTCTATCTCAGGCCTCATGGTGGTGTAACCGATTTTGAGGAACCTCTTATCCTTAGAAAAGGAGTTGATATTGGAGAAGTTTGTGACAAATTACATAGGAATTTCCGCTCTGAGTTCCGATTTGCTAGAGTATGGGGTACTTCAGCAAAGCATCCCGGCCAAAAAGTGTCAATCACGCACACCCTCCATGATGAAGATGTTTTAACAATTGTGAGATCTGCGCGCTAAAGTAGTTTATTAATTAAAAAGAACAGTATAGTATGTATGTTGGCTAATAATGGGTCTCCTCTCGAATACCTATCATCATATTTCACCAGAAAAAAAGGATTCGAAAATATTCAAAGTTCAACTAGTATTTCTCGTAAAAAAGCTATAAATATATTAAATTCTTTTACACCCCAAGGAGCTAGTCCTCGTGTAAGTATCAGATTAGGTTCAATTGATAATAAAGTCGGAGTTGGTTACTATTTTATGGAAAATAATTCCTCTGTGCACATTTCAACCATCTTAACATCACTTAAGAATGATCGGTTACAGACATTCCTCCCACCTTTGGAGCATGACATTATTTCATACTTAGCTAAAGGCGCAAAAATTAATTTGCTCAATAATCATTATTCCAAAAATAAAATAATTGATATTGTTAATCTATTCGGTAAAGAAACCGCTTCTGCATTGATTTATTCGATATTAAGTGGTGATAATCTAATTATTGTTCACGAAGATCACACTGAAAGATTAAAATTTCTAGCCTCAATTCTTAATTTCCTACCTAGAGTATCTTTATCATATAATAGATTGACATCAGAATGTGCAGAACTGGATGGGAACGAGAATATTATCGGAGTATCGGAATTACCCAAAAAATATAGAGATCATAAAAAATTGTATCTTCCATTAGATACAATATTCGTAGATTTAGAAGAAAATCGAATTGAAGGTAGTGGACTCAAAAGGGCACCCTTTACAGACAGCGTGGTTGAATCTGCAATGGATGACAATACGATGATAAAAACACATATCCATGATTTTTTCAAAGGTATATCAGAATCGGAGTATAATAATTCAAATACTGATCCAAAATCAATGACGTTGATCGAAAGGATTGAGCTAAAACTTGGAATCAGAAAAGAATTGGAACAATCATGGTTAATGGGATTCTAGATCTTGTACAAATAGTTAATTAAATTCAATAATCGAAATCAAATTCTTATGACAGAGTAAATAATATTATTTTAGAATAACAAATCCAACAATTACACAATGAGTCTACAAGGAGCAAAAGTACTAAAGGAACTCAGTCAAATTGCTATTAGGACACTAACAGCCATTGAGACTGGAATGCGAAGAAGTGAATATGTTGACATTGAGACCATTGCAAAATTCATTAAATACAATATTTCTAGCACAGAAAAAATATTGCAGAAATGTCACAAACTCAATCTAATTCATCGATGGACTGGACATTATGTGGGATATGAATTAACAATCCATGGATATGATGCTCTAGCATTAAACGCTCTTTACGAGAAAGGGACCATTCGTGGTTTTGGTAGAGAGAAGGGCGTAGGTAAAGAATCCAGAGTATATTACGGCCTTGATGCAAATGATCAGGAGGTAATTTTAAAATTCCACAGAGTTGGATTCACTTCATTTCATCAATTTAAGAAAAAAAGGACCTATACTGCAAATAAACAACATCTATCCGAATTATATGTTTCACGCTTATCTGCCCAAACTGAGTATCAGTGGCTTCAACACGCACACAAAATGGGATTAGATGTTCCCAAACCGATTGATTGGAATAGACATGTTATAGTTGAGGAGCTTATTCTTGGAGTCGATTTGGTTAAACTAAAAAAACTAACAGATCCCGAAGCAACTTTGCATGCAATACTTGATTTTATGAAAATTGCTTGGCAAGAGGGAAATTTTGTGCATGGTGATTTATCAGAGCATAATATTATAATGAACTATGATGAAATTCCAATAATATTTGATTTTCCGCAGACGATTAGCAGTAAGGAACAAAATAGTATAGAATTACTGGAGAGAGATATTGACAATATATTAACGTTTTTTGAACGTAAGCATAAAATATCATTAGATAGGAAAGAAACAATTAAAGTAATACTTGACGAATAATAACATAGCATGAAAATAATCTTGGGATTTGACATATTGCCAATGACATCTCCTAATTCTAAGCAAGGTACCATGCTGGCAGTACACCTACAATTGAGTGATGGATCAAGTCTTCAATGGAACAGATTAACCAGGGATAAACTAGTTTCAATTATAAGAAAACATAAGCCCGTATTGATTGGCACAGATAACCCTGAAGAGGTTCTCAAAGCAGGTGAAAATATAACATCCTTTTACAACCAATTACCTTCTTCTACTTCCATTGTTCATGTAAATTTAACAAATAATGGAATTGTCCTACCTCTAAAAACTGTAATTAGGGCTAATCTAAAGGAAGCAATTTCTCACAAGTTAAAACCCTTACAAACAGCGGAATACCTGGTAAAATTAATTAATCTTGGAATTGGTATGAAATTGGAACCTTATGAAGATGAAACCCTAATATCAATTGGGAGACCTAAACGTCATCATAAAGGAGGATGGTCTCAATCAAGATATGAAAGAGTGGGTGAGGAAACAGTAGCTAACTCGGCAAATAAATTGCGATTACTTCTCTCAAGCAATTCAATTCCTTTTGATGAAGTTAAAATTGCCACGCGATATGGAGCAAAATACAGTCGTTTTCATATTTTTGCAAATAGATCTAGGGTCGATAAAGTTTTTCGTAGAAAATTATTGTATCCATCAAAAATTAAGATATGGAGCCCTCAAAAACCAATTATTTCCCATATTCCATTAATTCCAGTCAAAAAATTAAATACTGCAATTATACCATCAAACCATATCTTGGTTGGGATTGACCCGGGAATGACTACAGCCATAGTAATTACAGATTTAAACATGAACTTTTTATTTTCTCAAAGCAAAAAAAATTTTTCTAAAGGGGAAATATTATATCATATTTCTAATTATGGTACACCCATTCTAGTATGTGCAGATGTAAATCCTACACCCACATTAGTTAAGAAAATTGCTTCTTCATTTAACTCCAAATTGATAAGTCCTTCAATTCAATTAGATAAAATCATGAAAAAGAAATTAATAGAACCATTTTTGTCCTTGAAGCTGGATAATCATGAAAAGGACGCATTATCTGCAATTTCATATGCCTATAAAAAATTCAATTATCATTTTACAAGATTAGAAAAATATCATATACCGGAAGAGCATATATATTTAGTAAAGACTCTTATTTTCCAGGGTTACTCAATTAGTGAGTCAATAAATCTTTATGAGGAAGCAATTCGTTTGCCTACTGAGGATATCGAACCCACTCAGGTCATAGTTTCCGATTCAGTTATCGAACCTACAGAGAGGGAATTATTTCTAATAAACCGGATTAATAATTTAATTCAAGAAAATAATAAACTGAGTGGTGAATTATATAATTTACGTGTTCATTCAAACAAAATCGATGAAATTATAATAAACAAAAATAAAT